>JAQGKB010000170.1 GCA_028290345.1 Hyphomicrobiales bacterium
GGAGACCTCCGCCGCGCTCGAGCAGATGGCCAACACCATCGTCGAAAACGCCAAGCGAGCCGATTCGGCCAGTGCCAAGGCGCGGGCCGTCTCGCAGACCGCCGAAGAAACCGGTGAAGTCATGCGCATGACCAACGATGCGATGGAGCGCATCTCGTCGTCGTCGGGCAAGATCTCCAACATCATCGGCATGATCGACGACATCGCCTTCCAGACCAACCTTCTGGCCCTCAATGCTTCGGTGGAAGCGGCGCGAGCCGGTGACGCGGGCAAGGGCTTTGCGGTGGTGGCCGTGGAAGTCCGCCGTCTGGCGCAATCGGCAGCCGGTGCGTCGTCCGAGGTCAAGGCCCTGATCGAGCAATCGGCGGCGGAAGTCACCGGCGGTTCGCGGTTGGTGGCCGAAGCCACGCAGAAAGTCACCTCGATGCTCGAAGGCATCCGCGAGAACGGCTCGCTGATCGACGGCATGGCCCAAGCCACGCAGGAGCAATCGAGCGCCATCTCGCAAGTCACCACCGCGGTGCGGCAGATCGACGAGATGACGCAGCACAACGCGGCCCTGGTCGAAGAAACCAACGCCGCGATCGAGCAGACCGAAAGCCAGGCGAACGATCTCGATCGCATTGTCGAGGTGTTCGTCGTGAATGGCCCCGGCCAGCGAGTGGCCTCCGCACCGGCACAGCAGGCGTCCTCCAAGCCGAACACGGTGAAAGCCATGCAGGAGAAGGTGAAGATGGCGGCAAAATCCTATCTCAGCCGTGGCAATGCCGCGCTGAAGCAGGACTGGAACGAGTTCTGATGCGAGCTTCCCTACATGACGAACCCGCGCCGGCAATGCCCCTTCCCGGCGAAGCGGCGGGGACCGGGCTGAGCACGGGCGTGCAGGTGGTGAGCTTCACCTGCAACGATCTGGCCTATGGGATCGAGATCACCTCGGTGCGCGAGATCCGCAGCTGGACGCCAACCACTGAACTCCCCGGTCAATCCCGGGGAGCCTGCGGCGTACTCGATATCCGCGGCAATGTCGTCGAAGTCTTCGACCTGGCCTCGATGCTCGGTGGCATGAGCCGGGACGGCAAGTCCGGCCAGATCGTGCTCGTCGTCTCGCTTGGCGCGCACAATATCGGCATCCTCGCCGATGCCGTGTCCGACATCATCGACGCCAGCCCCGCCGACCTGCGGGAAGTACCGGCCAACAGGCTTCGCAACGCCAATGACCAGTACGTCTCCGTGCTGGTCAAGCACGAAGACCGAATCATCGCGGTGCTGAACCTGGAAGCGCTGTTTCCAAACTACGTGGTGTGAGCAGAAGCCGGGCGGCGCAAGTTGCCCGGCCCTACCGCTGCTAAGATTGTCCTTGTCGTCGGCCTAGACCGCAAGATCGCCGGCTGGATGAAAACGTCCACGACCAGGGACTGGCTAGGCGGATTTTTCCAAAAACATCAGTGAATAAAACTGGTGCTGCCGGACAGGATTGAACTGTCGGCCTCCCCCTTACCAAGGGGGTGCTCTACCACTGAGCTACGGCAGCATTCTGGTCGGTTGAACGGGCGAAGCGGGCCCGACGGCGACGGGGTCTAGTGCCACAGGGCTTTTCTCGACGCAAGGCCAAAAAGCGCCTAATCACTATCGATCCAAGCGCGACGAAACAGTTAACGCATTCATGTCAAAATCAGATCAAGCCAAGGCCCGCGAGCACAGATTGGCCTTAAAGCTCCGCGAAAACCTGAAACGCCGCAAGGTGCAGGTTCGCGCCCGCGATGCGAATGACGATCAATCGCCGCGGGCCGCTGGCCCAGAAAATTCCGGCAACATGCCGGAGGAGAACAAATCCTGAGACTGCTTGCGGTTGAGGCCTCTGCTTGAACCCCCAGCCTGACTCGGATACCAACGCGCGTAGTCGCGGCCCTGGCCGAATAGTGCCCGGGTCAACAACAGGAATTTGACATGGATCGCATTCGTCTGGTCGGTGGCAATGAGCTCAAGGGGGAAATCCCCATTTCGGGCGCCAAGAATGCGGCGCTGCCGCTGATGATCTCGTCCATCCTGACGCATGAGCCGCTGGTTCTGCAAAACGTGCCTCGGCTGGCCGACGTCAAGCAGCTCGAGCGCATCCTAGAGAATCATGGCGTCGATATCGCCGTGCATGGCCGCCGTCGCGGCGAGGACGAAGGCGTGGGCCAGCGCATGACGTTCCACGCGCAGGATATCGTCGACACGACGGCGCCCTACGAACTGGTTTCGAAGATGCGCGCCAGCTTCTGGGTGATCGGGCCGCTACTGGCCCGCGAGCACAATGCGCGGGTTTCGCTGCCCGGTGGGTGTGCGATCGGCACGCGACCGGTCGACTTCTTTCTCTATGGCCTGAAGCAGTTGGGCGCCGAGATCGACATCGACGAGGGCTATGTCGTCGCCAAGGCGCCCAAGGGCGGCCTGATTGGCGGTCATGTCATCCTGCCGAAGGTATCGGTGGGCGCCACCCACACCATCATGATGGCGGCAACGCTCGCCCGCGGCACCACGATCATCGAGAATGCCGCGATGGAGCCCGAGATCACCAACGTGGCCGAGTGCCTCATCGCCATGGGCGCCAAGATTTCGGGCCTCGGCACGCACCGGCTGGTGATCGAAGGCGTATCCTCACTGCACGGTACCACGCATGAAGTGCTGCCCGACCGGATCGAGACCGGCACCTATGCCATGGCCACGGCCATGGCTGGCGGCGACGTACTGCTGCGCGGCGGGCGCGCCGAACATCTGCAGGCGGCGCTCGATACGCTGGCCAATTGCGGAGTGCATATTTCGCAGGAAGCCAGCGGCATTCGCGTGCGCCGCAATGGCAACGGCATCCAGCCGGTGGACATCGAAACCGATCCGTTCCCCGGTTTCCCGACGGACCTGCAGGCCCAGTTCATGGCGCTGATGACCACCTCGTCGGGCGTATCGCACATCCGCGAGACCATCTTCGAGAACCGCTACATGCATGTGGCCGAACTCGCCCGCTTCGGTGCCGATATCAAGGTCGAGGGGCAATTGGCTACCGTAACCGGCGTTCCTGCGCTGAAGGGCGCGCAGGTGATGGCGACGGATCTGCGCGCTTCGGTGTCGCTGGTGATCGCGGGCCTGGCCGCGCGCGGGGAAACCGTCGTCAACCGCATCTACCACCTCGACCGCGGTTTCGAGCGGCTGGAGGAAAAGCTCGGCCGGTGCGGCGCCGAAATCGAACGTTTGGCTGGCTAGCGCCTAACCAGCGGTTCTTGTAGGACAACGGGGGAGTACCGACATAGCGGGCACTCCCCTTTTCTCTGGAATGAACGCCCCATGACCGATCCCAAGACCGATCTCAAGCTGCTGGCGCTCGACAGCGAAGACCTCGACGTGATTTCCGCGACCACCCAGGACGGAGTGGTGCGGGTGCCTGACATGGGCTTTGCCCAGGCCGACCATCGTTTCGCACTGCTGATGAACCGCTATGCCTGGGAAATCGGTGCCGACAATGCGCGCTCGAAAGGCCAGCGCAAGCGCGCCGCGCTGCATTTCGACCGGGTCAACGGCGTCAAGGTAGCGGGCATCGATCTCAATGCCCAGGAAGGCGTGCTCGAACTGCTCGATATCCGCTTCGAGCCCCAGGAAGAGCCCGCCGGCACCATCGAATTGCGCTTTGCCGGCGGCGGCACGGTGCGGCTCGACGTCGAATGCATCGAAGCGCGCCTGCAGGACCTCGGCGCCGCCTGGGCGGCAAAAGCCAAACCGGAACACGCCCCCTGATGCCAGTACGTCTCGATAGCCAGGACAAGAATTTCTCCGCCGATTTCGAAACGCTGCTCGGCTCGAAGCGCGAGGCTTCGGAGGAGGTCGGCGCCATCGTGGAGGGTATCCTGCGGGATGTGCGGGAGCGCGGCGACGCGGCAGTGATGGACCTTACCGCGCGCCTCGACGCGCTGACGCTGACACCCGAGACGCTGCGCTTTTCGGCCGAGGAGATCGACGCGGCGGCGGCGAGCATTTCGCCAAAGGTGCGGGCTGCGCTGGAAACAGCACATGCCCGGATCAAGGCGCACCACGAAAAGCAGAAGCCGGCCGATCACGTCTATCAGGATCACATCGGGGTGACCTTGGGGACGCTGTGGACGGCCGTGGAGGCCGTGGGCATCTATGTGCCCGGCGGCACCGCTTCCTATCCTTCCTCGGTCCTGATGAACGCGGTGCCGGCCAAGGTTGCAGGCGTCGAGCGCATCGCCATGGTGGTGCCGACGCCGCGCGGCGAGGCCAATCCGACCGTTCTGGCCGCCGCCAAGATCGCGGGCGTTACCGAGATCTATCGCATCGGCGGAGCGCAGGCGATTGCCGCCCTCGCTTACGGCACCGCGAGCATTGCGCCGGTGAGCAAGATCGTCGGACCGGGCAACGCGTTTGTCGCGGCGGCTAAGCGCCAGGTGTTCGGCACAGTTGGCATAGACATGATCGCCGGGCCGTCGGAGGTGCTAGTCATCGCCGACGCCTCGGCCAACCCGGCCTGGGTGGCCGCCGATCTTCTGGCGCAGGCGGAGCATGGCGGCGGCGCGCAATCGATCCTCCTCACCACCCACAAGGCCTTGGCCGATGCCGTGGAAAAGGAAGTGCTGCGCCAGGTCGCTCTGCTGCCGCGGGCGCAGATCGCCGGCGAGGGCTGGCAGGAATTCGGCGCGGTGATCACTGTGCGAAGCCTCGATGAAGCGGTGGTGCTCGCCAATCGCATCGCTTCGGAGCATGTCGAGCTGGCGCTCGACGACCCGCGCGCGCTGCTGCCAAAAATCCGCAATGCGGGTGCGATTTTTCTCGGACATCATACGCCCGAAGCCATTGGCGACTATGTCGGCGGCTCCAACCACGTGCTGCCGACGGCGCGCTCGGCGCGCTATGCCTCCGGGCTCGGCGTGCTGGATTTCATGAAGCGTACCTCGGTGCTCGGCTGCGATCCGACGTCGCTGGGCGTGCTTGCCGATGCCGCGATTACCCTCGCCGAAACCGAAGGGCTGGATGCGCACGGCCGCTCGGTCTCCATCCGGCTCAACCGGGGCTAGCGCGTGCGCCACTTCGATCCCGAGACCGACCGGATCGTCAGTGTGACTCTCGATCCATCGACCATCATCTCGATCAATCCCGATGAGGTGCATGAGTGGCGGATCGCAATTTATGACCTGCTCGAGGAAAACAAGTTCTCTCCGGCGCGGGTCAAATCCACCGGGCCTTATGCCCTGCACGTTTCGATCGTCGGCAACTACATCGTGCTCGACGTGCGCAACCCGGAAACGTTCCAGCCGATCGCGGCGCACTATCTGTCGCTGACGCCGTTCCGACGGTTGATTCGCGACTATTTCCGCATTCGCGACAGCTATTACGAGGCGATCAAGAGCGCCTCCTCGTTCCAGATCGAGGCGGTCGACATGGGCCGGCGCGGCATGCACGACGAGGCGGCGGAACTGCTGCGCACCCGGCTGGACAACAAGCTGGAGATGGATCTCAACACGGCGCGGCGCCTGTTCACGCTGATCTGCGCAGTGCAGCCCTATGCCAGCCGCATCGACGAACGGTTCAGCGAGCTGCCGACCGCGCTGTTCGTCTGCTCGATGAATTCGGTACGATCGCCGATCGCCGCCGCGCTGGCGCGCAAACTTTTCCCCGGCCGGCTGATAGCCCGTTCGGCGGGGGTGGAATCGGGCAAGGTCGACGGTTTCGTGCACGAGGTGATGGAGGAGATCGGCATTGATATGTCTATCCACACGCCCCACACTATGGATGAACTCGTCGCCAACCATTTCGACCTGGTGGTGACGTTGTCGGAAGATGCACCGGAAGCCGTGCAACGGCGGGGCCTCGAAATGGGCGCCATCGAACACTGGCCGGTGGATGATCCGACGACGGTTGAGGGCAATCGCGAAGCGGTATTGAGTGCCTACAGGACGTTGCGCGATACGTTGCAGAAGCAGGTGCGCGAACGGCTGGCGCCGCTCGTCGCGGGTGGTTCACAAAGCAACTGAGTTCCTATAGGTTGCGCGAAAATTCGGCCCAGACCATTTCAGGTGAAGTGGGAACCAGTTAGCCGTCGGAAGGTTCTCGGGAAATTCTCTCGATCCGGCGGCGCAGGTTCCGGTCCGGGACCTTTCAGGAGACAGAATGGCTAAGGAAGAAGTGCTCGAATTTCCGGGCGTGGTTGTCGAATTGTTGCCCAATGCGACGTTTCGGGTCAAATTGGAAAACGAGCACGAGATCATCGCCCACACCGCCGGTCGCATGCGCAAGAACCGCATTCGCGTGCTGGCCGGCGACAAGGTGCTGTGCGAAATGACGCCC
Source organism: Hyphomicrobiales bacterium (assembly GCA_028290345.1). Lineage (GTDB taxonomy): Bacteria > Pseudomonadota > Alphaproteobacteria > Rhizobiales > Devosiaceae > JAQGKB01. The sequence goes on from JAQGKB010000170.1 coordinate 6,334, forward strand.
TATGACCTGACGAAGGGCCGCATTACCTACCGCTTCAAGTAAGCCTCCAATCAAAAAAGGGTTCGCGGAGACGACATGGCCAGCCGCCCGGAACTGATTCTCGCGTCTGCCTCGCCGCGCCGTCTCGCCCTGCTCAACCAGATCGGCATCGAACCCGAGCACCTGGTGCCGGCCCATGTCGACGAGACGCCCGAAAAGGGCGAATTGCCGCGTAAGCTTGCCGTGCGCCTGGCCGACCTCAAGGCCATCGCCGCCCGGCAGAAAGCCGGGCAGGCCGGGATTGGCGGCAATGCACTGGTCCTGGCGGCCGATACGGTGGTTGCCGTGGGGCGGCGCATCCTGCCCAAGGCCGAAACCATGGAAGAAGCGTCCGAGTGCCTTCGGCTGCTCTCAGGGCGCAGTCACCGCGTCTACACGGCGATCTGCCTGTTGACGCCGAGCGGGCAGTCACGCCAGCGGCTGGTCGAGACGCGGGTGCGCTTCAAGCGGCTTTCGGCGCGCGAAATGGAAGCCTATCTCGCGAGCGCCGAATGGCGCGACAAGGCCGGCGGCTATGCCATCCAGGGCATCGCCGGAGCGTTCGTGGTCAAACTCTCCGGCTCCTATTCCGCTGTCGTCGGGCTGCCGCTCCACGAAACCGTGGCGCTGCTTGCCGGCGCTGGGTATCCCGTGCATTTCAATTGGCTGAACCAGACGACGCTGACCAGCGTTTAGCGTCATGGCACCCGATAATGTCATCCGGCTGAAACCCACCCGCCCCTGCCCGATCTGCGAAAAACCCTCGGTGCAGTCGTTTCATCCATTCTGCTCGGCCCGCTGTGCCGATATCGATCTCAACCGCTGGCTTTCGGGGGCCTATGTCATCCCCGCCAAGGACGAGGCGGAAGACGAAGAAAACGGCGGCGACCAGCCCCTGCCCCCGCCCCCCACGGACGACGAGGACGACAATATCTGAGGCTCCGGAACCCACCGGCTGGCCCGCCGAACCCAGTGATCCGGCACGCTTTTCGCAAGAGTTTTCCCCAGCAAAATCAGCCGCAGTTTCGCGCTTGCGCCCTCACCATCGATCTCCTATAACCCGCGAGCATTTCGGCTGAACCTATCCAGCCACATGTGCCCGGGTAGCTCAGTTGGTAGAGCAGCGGATTGAAAATCCGCGTGTCACTGGTTCGATTCCGGTCCCGGGCACCACTTTCCCTTCCAAAAATGTCCGCTGACATCTGGAACGTCCCTGAAAACGCTCTATATTTCTGACTTGGCCTTCCGAGACTGTCCGCCCTTGTCCGCGCGCTGCTGACCAAGTGTGGGGGTCATTGTGGGGGTCAACGGCTTCATTAGAAATTGGAGTGACCCCCAATTGGCACTGACAGATGTCAGCATTCGCGCGGCGAAGCCAAAGCCTGCGCAGTACAAACTATATGACGAAGGCGGGCTTGTGATGCTCGTCAAGCCCTCAGGCGGAAAGCTGTGGCGGCTCAAGTACCGCTTCAACGGCAAGGAGCAGCAGCTCACCATCGGGCGATACCCCGATGTTGGCCTAAAGGAAGCTCGCGCCCGACGCGATACCGCTCGCAAGGCAATAGCCTCTGGGGAGAACCCGGCCGCAGAAAAGAGACGGAATGCCCTCGTCGCGGCTGTTAATTCGGCGAACACGTTCCAAGCTGTTGCGGACGAACTGATCACCAAACGAGACCGAGAGGGGCAGGCTACGGCGACCCTTGTCAAAACGAGGTGGTTGCTGTCCCTGCTCAGTCCCGTGCTTGGCACCAGGCCTATCGCCGAAATTACTGCGGCAGAACTGCTTGCCGCGTTGACGAAGGTGGACGCCAAGGGGCGGCATGAGACCGCCAGTCGGATGCGCACATTTGCGGGCGCTGTCTTTCGCTACGCAATCGCCACGACCCGCGCGGCATCTAACCCCGCAGCAGAGTTGAAGGGTGCCTTGATCTCGCCTAAGGCCAAGCATCGGGCGGCTGTCCTAGACCCCGACGGTGTGGGTGGCCTGCTTAGGGGCATTGATGATTACGACGGCCAACCAACCACGAAGTTTGCGCTTCGACTAGCGCCTCATGTCTTCGTACGCCCGGGCGAACTGCGGCACGCTGAGTGGAAGGAAATCGATTTTGAGCACGAGGTCTGGCGCATCCCTGCTGGCAAGATGAAGATGAAGCGAGAGCACGCTGTCCCCCTGTCTCGCCAAGCGTTGGCGATCTTGCAGGAGGCCAAGAACCTGTCGAGCACCAGCAGCTACGTGTTTCCCAGCCTGCGCAGCAATAGCCGGCCCATGTCCGAGAACACCTTGAACGCAGCGCTGCGCCGCCTCGGCTACAGCAAGGATGAGATGACCGCGCACGGCTTCCGCTCGATTGCCAGCACGCTGCTAAACGAGTCCGGGAAGTGGAGCGTGGATGCCATCGAACGCGCTCTGGCCCACCAAGACGGCAACGCTATCCGTGCCGCCTACAATCGCGGTCAGTATTGGCAGGAGCGCGTCGAGATGGCCCAGTGGTGGAGCGACTACATTGATGTGCTGCGGACGCCGCTTGCGGTCCATAGCCTCAATATTACTAATCAAATTACTATTCAAAAATAATCTAGCGTGATGATACGACGAGGAAACTTTAAATATGGGAAGTATGGCCATCGATGACTCTGTGAGACCACCATGGCCACCAATAATACCACCGTCTTGTCTTCCGGCGCGCCCGCGCGCTCCCAACGTCCGGTTGCGGGTCAACCGACCAGCCTCTCCTTTGGCGACCGGCCGCCCTATGCCCTTCTACGTCTGAGGGAAGTCGTCTCACTTGTCGGCCTCAAGCGTTCGACGATCTATGCCCTTGCAGCCCAGGGAAAATTCCCGGCACCGGTGAAACTTGCGGCCCGCGCCTCTGCATGGCGCCTCGCTGACCTCATCAATTGGCTCGATGACGTGGCTAAGCGACGCTTCAAGGAGGGGCGATCAGAGGTTCTCGTTTGCACCGACGCCGCGGCTGAGGGTCTGAACTTCCAGTTCTGCGGTGCTTTGGTGAACTACGATATGCCCTGGAACCCGATGCGGGTTGAACAGCGAATCGGGCGCATTGATCGCCTGGGCCAACGATTTTCGGATATTCGGATCATCAATCTGCACTACGAAGACACCGTCGAGGCCGACGTCTATCGCGCGCTGCGCAGTCGCATTTCGATTTTCGAGAAGGTGGTGGGCGGCTTGCAGCCAATCCTCACCCGCCTGCCGCGCCTGATCGAAGAGTCGGTTTTGTCCAAGTCTAGCGGTCCGGAGGCCAAGCGCGACGACGCACTGCAGGCTCTTGATAACGCCATTTCGCTCGGAGAAGGCTCCGCGCTCAACTTGGACGACTTTGCGGATGGAGATCTCGAGATTCCGCCCCGCCCTGATCCCGCGATCACGCTATCCGATCTCCGCGCCGTTCTCGATCGGCCGATGCTCTTGCCACTCGGGACTGAAGCCGTTCACCTCAGCGATAAGGATTACCGCCTCGTTGATGGATATCTGCCGCACGCCGTTCGCGTCACGATCGATCGCGAGTTCTACGAGATGCATTCGGATAGTGTGGAGTTCTGGACTCCGGGTAGCCCTACGTTTCCGGACCTCGCGCCAATGAGGCGCGATTCATAGGCTACTCTTGTTACATCCAGTTCTTGATCGTTACCTGTTTCAGGGCCCGTGAGCGGCCGAGCGCGTCCCCCCTTAGTCCACTACCCTCTGGATATACCCTCGTCCGTTCGACTCGCGTTAATCAGGCCCACGGGGACGATCGTCCTTTCTCAGCGTCGTTGTTCCGACGCACTTTGCCGCATCCGCCTGCGGCAGCTGTGTCAAACCGAACAGCCGGAAGACCTTGCTGAGCGCCTTGGGTA
>JAQGKB010000353.1 GCA_028290345.1 Hyphomicrobiales bacterium
TGTTAAGCTCTCCAAATTGCCCTCCACGATCTCTGGCACGGTCTTTGCTCGTGATAGGGCAACCAGCTTTGTGGGGACCGCATATGGCGTCAGGCGATCTTGAACTCGTCAATCTCACCAAACGCTATGGCGAGACCGTCGCGGTCGACGCCATCGACCTGCGCGTGCCCGCCGGCACCTATTGTTGCCTGCTCGGGCCATCGGGCTGCGGCAAGTCATCGACGCTGCGGATGATTGCAGGCCATGAGAGCGTCTCGAACGGCGATATCGTCCTCGGCCCCAGCGCCATCACCAACCTGCCGCCGGCCGCGCGTGGCACGGCGATGATGTTCCAGAGCTATGCCCTGTTTCCGCATCTCAACATCCGCGACAACGTCGCGTTCAGCCTGAAGATGAAGGGCGTCGCCAAGGCGGAGCGGCTGAAAAAGGCCGACGAGATGCTGGCGCTTGTCGATATGAGCCAACACGGCGACCGACTTCCAAGCCAACTCTCTGGTGGCCAACAGCAGCGCGTTGCCCTCGCCCGGGCGATGATCACCAATCCGTCGATCCTGCTGCTCGACGAGCCGCTCTCGGCGCTCGACCCGTTCTTGCGCATCCGCATGCGGGCCGAACTGAAGCGGTTCCAGCGCGAACTGGGCATCACCTTCATCCATGTGACGCACAGCCAGGAAGAGGCGATGGCACTGGCCGACACCATCATCGTCATGACCAACGCGCGCATCGAGCAGGCGGGCACGCCGCGTGAGGTATTCAATGCCCCGCGCACCGAATTCGTCGCCCGCTTTATGGGTGGGCACAATGTCGTCACCGATGGTGACAAGCGGGTCGCGGTGCGAGCCGACCGGGTCAAGGTCGCCAAGCTCAACGGTGGCAGCCCGGCGCGCACGGCGGCGATCAGCGGCATCGAATATCAGGGCACGATCGTCCAGATGACGCTCGCCTCCGAGCGCGACGGCGAACTCACGGCCTCGCTTCCCGAATCCGGGTTCTACGCCAATCCATTCAGCATCGGCGATGCCGTGTCCGTCTCTTGGGCGGCCACCGATGTACACGAACTTGCAGGCTGAAACCGACCGCGCCTTCGCGGGCGAGCAAGCCGCAGGAAGACGCCAACAACAGAACGATCAGCAGGACGAGGAAAAGACCATGACTGATACGACAAAGACTACGAAGGGCCTGAGCCGCCGTTCGGTGCTCAAGGGGGCTGCCGCAACGGCGGGCGTTGCACTCGGTTCGGGCGCCATCACCGGCTTTCCCACCATCTGGGCACAGAACATCAAGAATGTGACGTTGCGCCAGTTCGGCACGGGCGTCTCCAACCTCAACGAAGTCGCGCAGAAAGTGAAGCAAGATCTTGGCTTCACGCTGGAAATGACGGCGCTCGACAGCGACACCGTTACCCAGCGCGCGGCAACGCAGCCAAAATCCTTCGATATCGCCGATATCGAATACTGGATCGCCAAGAAGGTCTGGCCCACGGGTAATCTGCAGGCAATGGATACCAAGAAGATCAAGCAGTACGACAACATCGTCGGGATCTTCCGCAACGGCAAGCTCACCCCGTCCAGCGTCATCGCCCAGGGCACGGCGCCGCACACGGTCGGCTTCGTTGACGGCAAGAACGGCAAGAAGTTCGTCGATCACGAGTCCGGTTGGATGACGCTGATCCCGACCATCTACAACGCCGATACGCTCGGCATCCGCCCCGACCTGATCAAGCGCCCGATCACCAGCTGGACCGAACTGCTCAATTCCGAATTCAAGGGCAAGGCCTCGATCCTCGACATTTCCTCGATCGGCATCATGGATGCCGCCATGGTCTGCGAGGCCCGTGGCGACATCAAATATGGCGACAAGGGCAACATGACCAAGGAGGAGATCGACAAGACCATGGCGATCTTCACCCAGGCCAAGAAGGACGGCCAATTCCGTGCCTTCTGGAAGTCGTTCGACGAGAGCGTCAATTTGATGAGCTCGGGCGAAGTGGTGATCCAGTCGATGTGGTCGCCGGCGATCGCCGCCGTGCGCTCGAAGGGCATCGATTGCAAGTACCAGCCGCTCAAGGAAGGCTATCGCTCATGGGGCGGCGGGCTCGGCATTGCGGCGAGCCTTTCCGGGCTCGAGCTCGATGCGGCCTATGAGTACATCAACTGGTACCTTTCGGGCTGGGTCGGCGGCTTCCTGATGCGCCAGGGTTACTACTCGGCCGTGCCCTCCACTTCGCAGAAGTTCATGAGCGCGGACGAGTGGGGCTACTGGTTCGAGGGCAAGAAGGCCCAGGGCGATATCCTGAGCCCGCAAGGCGCCGTCATGGAAAAGGCAGGCGCCGTGCGCGATGGCGGCTCTTTCGAGGAACGCATGGGGCACGTCGCATGCTGGAACTCGGTGATGGACGAGAACCAGTACATGGTTCGCAAGTGGAACGAGTTCGTCGCCGCCTAAGGCTCGCTTAAAACCCCCGTCCCGGTCGTTCGCGATCGGGACGGGATCCCGATCGGCTAAAGGCGTTTCCCAACCATGATGACACTCACCAAAACCGATCGCACATCCTGGCTGCTTGCCGGCCCGATGACCCTGATCCTCGCCGCGTTCCTAGTGCTGCCGATCCTCACCATTATCGTGGTGAGTTTTTGGGCCTTCAACGAGTTCACCTTCTTTCCCGCGTTCGTCTTCGACAATTACCTTTTCACGCTGACCTCGAAGGTCACGCTCGCCACCTACCTCAAGACCTTGCAGTTCGTAATCTTGACCTGGGTTTTCTGCACGGTCGTTGGCTTTACGGTTGCGTATTTTCTTGCCTTTTGCGTGAAATCGCTGGCCTGGCAGGTGGCGCTTTTTCTGCTCTGCACAATCCCGTTCTGGACCTCCAACATTATCCGCATGATCTCCTGGGTGCCGTTCCTGGGGCGCAACGGCATCGCCAATTCGGCGCTGATGAGCCTGGGCATCGTCAAGCAACCCGTCGAATGGCTACTGTTCTCGGATTTTTCGGTGGTGCTTGCCTTCGTGCACCTCTATGCGCTGTTCATGGTGGTGCCGATCTTCAACACGTTGATCCGCATTGATAAATCGCTGATCGAAGCGGCGCGCGACGGCGGCGCCAACGGCTTGCAGATCCTCACCAACATCATCATTCCGCTGGCCAAGCCCGGAATCATGATCGGTTCGATCTTCGTCGTCACCCTGGTAATGGGCGACTTCATCACCGTACGCTTCATGAGCGGCGGGCAAAGCGCCTCGGTCGGTCGCATCATCTCCAACGAGATTTCACTGCTGCAATACCCGGCAGCGGCGGCCGACGCGGTGATCCTTCTCGTCACCGTGCTGATCATGATCGCAATCATGATGCGCTTCGTCGATATCCGGAAGGAACTCTGAGCATGGGCGAGACACGCGGATTTGCCTTTTACGCGCTGGCTGCGTTCTTCGTCCTGTTCGTGCTGTTCCTCTATGGACCAATCGTCACTATCGGCATCCTGTCCTTCCAGGGCCCGAAGGGCGGGCTGACGTTCCCGATGAACGGGGTGTCGCTACACTGGTTTTATCAACTCTTCCAGCAGCAGGCGGTGGGCGATATCTGGGGCTCGTTCCGCCGCTCCTTCACCTTGGGGCTGATGGTCATGGTGGTGACGGTCGTCGTGTCGGTGATGAGCGGGTTGGCCTTCCGCCACCGCTTCAAAGGCTCGGCATTCCTCTTCTACCTGGCGGTCGCGAGCCTCGTGATCCCGTCGATCCTCGTCTCTCTCGGCGTCGGCCTGATCTTCAATATCCTCGGCATCGACGTGCACTGGATGACATCCGGCTTCGGCTCGCAACTCACCTGGACGCTGCCGTTCGGGCTTTTGATCATGTTCGCGGTCTTCAACCGCTTCGACAAAACCTATGAGGAAGCCGCCCGCGATCTCGGGGCTTCACCCTGGCAGACCGTGCGCCATGTGGTGCTGCCGATCATTGGTCCGAGCCTGATCGGTGTCGCACTCTTTGGCTTCACACTGAGCTATGACGAATTCGCCCGGACGCTACTGACCGCCGGTTCTTACAACACCCTGCCGCTCGAAATCTTCGGGATGACCACCAACGTCACCTCGCCGGTGCTCTATGCGCTGGGCACGCTGACGACAGTCTTCTCGCTGACCATCATCCTGGTCTTCCTCGGCATTGTCTTCATCGCCGGCCGCCGCCGGGTCGCGCGGGGCTCCGACGCCGGGAAAGGTCTGGTATGATTTGAGGTTGCTGCTCATCAACCCGAATACCACCGCTTCGATGACAGCCAAGATCGGGCGGGCGGCGAAAGTGGTAGCTGCCGCGGGTACGTCAGTAGAAGCCCGGAATCCCGCGACTGGTCCGGCCTCGATCCAGGGACCGGAGGACGGCGAGGCCGCCCTGCCCGGACTCTTCGCCGAGATTGAGCGAGCCGGCGACGACTTCGATGCGATCATCATTGCCTGCTTTGATGACACCGGGCTTTACGAAGCACGCCGACGCACGCTCGTGCCAGTGATCGGTATCGGCGAGGCCGGCTTTCATGCGGCAATGCTGGTTTCGGCGCGCTATTCGGTGGTGACGACGCTGTCAGTCTCGGTCCCGGTGATCGAGGAAAACATCGCCCGCTACGGCTTTGCCGGCCGCTGCGGGCGTGTCCGCGCCTCGAACGTGCCCGTGTTGGAGTTGGAAAGGCCCGGCTCGGCGGCGCGCGAGACCATCTCCGCGGAAATAGCCGAAGCGCTGCGGCAGGACGGGAGCGACGCCATCGTGCTCGGCTGCGCCGGTATGGCGGATCTGGCGCAATTGCTGGCCAACACCCACGGCGTGCCGGTTATCGACGGCGTTGCTGCCGCGGTGAAGCTTGCCGAGGGTCTCGTAGGCATGCGGCTCAGTACCTCGCAGTCAGGCCCATTCAGGTTCGCGTTGTAAGCTTTCGCTGCACAGACAATTCGGCTTCATGCCCAATGCTGCTGAGCTCCTTTGGAATGCGTCGCGCCGAACACCACTTTAAAGCGAAGCGAGGTAGCTGTAGTACTTGCCGAGCAAACCATCGATGTAAGTCTTGACCGCCGGGTTACCGGGATTGCGCGTGACAAGCGCGAAGGCGTCATTAGCTTTCTGATCGGCATCTGCGAGAGCCGTCTTGGCATCGGCCAGGGCGACGCCCTCCGGGCTCGCTACAGCGGCAGCCTTTTCGTCGGCGCTCAGATCGGCGAAATTGGGATAGGCTGCGTCAAAGGCCTTTTGGGTATCAACCAGGTTGGACTGCAGTTTTCCCGATGTGGCCAGATAGTTGAGGTCGGCATAGGTCCTCAGCCGCCCCACCGCCGAATTGGGAGAGGCATGCAGAAGCCCTCGGACGGAAGCGTGCGCGGCATTGCCGACGCCAGCCAGCGAGACCACGTTTTTCCCCAGGACGCTTTTGCCTGAGACATCTGTTGTCTTGGAGCGATGTGGGGTGCGGGTCACCGCGCTATCGCCAGAATGCTCCTTCTTGGAGGCTTGCGACCCGCCCGAATTACCGTGATCATCCCCCGAATTGCCGTGATCGCTGCCCGAATTGCCGTTAGCACCGGAGTTACCCGCGGCGAAGGCAGCCGTGTCGCCAAGCCAGCCGACGCGAAAATTCCATCCTAGGGGCGTAATGGTGATTGCAAGCGCAGCAATAGACGCTAGCGCGGTAAGTTTGACCAGTTTCTTCATGATATTACCTATTCTCGCAAAACATGGAGACTCGCGTCGATAGGCTAAACAATTGGGGTAGGCTTTGTGTCAATTTACAGGCGCTGTATCCCTCCACAGCTTTGCTGGCAAACAGAAGCCTTACGAATTGCGTCGAATGACTCGAGTTATCCCAAGGATGGACCGGCTCGGGATTGCGATAACGGCGTCCGATACCCGATATCAGCAGCGCCAGAATCGCTACGGCGAGTTGAGGCGGCGGGAATTTCAGCTTGATCAGGGCCCAAAAGCACCATGCTGGATCGACAGCGCGCCCGATACCAGGATGGCGACAATGGCCGCGGCGGAGATCGGTACCCCAAACGGCACCCGCCCCGTGCTGGCGAGTGATTTGATGTAATCGCGGAACCAACGCTCCGGCAGCAAGAGCGGAAATTTTGCGACGCCATAGGTGATCAGGGAGAAGACGAACAGCGCAACCAGGAACGGCATGCTGCCCGGAACCCCGACCA
>JAQGKB010000192.1 GCA_028290345.1 Hyphomicrobiales bacterium
GCGGGGCTCGGCGACGCAGTGCCGCTCGATACCGAGCGCGGCTACAACGTCACTTTTGCCCCGGGTACGCTAGGGCTGACGCGCCCGGTGATGTACGAGGGGCATGGGTTCGTCTCGACGCCGCTCGATAGCGGCGACCGCGTCGGAGGGAGCGTCGAATTCGCCGGTCTCGAAGCCGAGCCGAATTTCGCTCGCGTCGACGCCATCCTTACCCGGCTGCGACGGTTCCTGCCGGAACTGCAGGCCGATGCCGGGCCGCGCTGGATGGGGTTCCGCCCGTCCTTGCCGGATTCGCTGCCGGTGATCGGTCCGTCGGCGAAAGGGGCGCATGTGATCTATGCCTTTGGCCATGGGCACCATGGCCTGACCCAGGCGGCGGCCACCGCCGAGATCGTCGCCGCGCTTGTCGCGGATCGCGAGCCGGCTTTCGATATCGCTGCCTATTCAGCCAGGAGGTTCTGAAATGGCCCGGCATTCGTTCTTCTGCATCGATGGCCACACCTGTGGCAACCCGGTGCGCGTCGTCACCGGCGGGTCGATCCCGATACTCAAGGGCGCGACGATGTTCGAGCGGCGGCAGGATTTCCTCGCCAATCATGATTGGATCCGCAAGAGCCTCTGCTTCGAGCCGCGCGGCCACGACATGATGTCGGGCGCCATCCTCTACCCGCCCACCCGTGCGGATTGCGATGTGGCGTTGCTGTTCATCGAGACTTCGGGGTGCCTGCCGATGTGCGGCCACGGCACCATCGGCACGGTGACGAGTATCATCGAACATGGCCTCGTGGCCCCGAAAACCCCCGGGCTGCTGATGCTCGAAACCCCGGCCGGGGTGGTTGAGGCGCGTTATGTGCAGAACGGGCCATACGTCGATAGCGTCACGCTGACCAACGTGCCGTCGTTCTTGCTGGGGCGCGGCTATGAAGTCGAGGTCGATGGCATTGGGCGTCTGCATGTTGACGTCGCCTATGGCGGCAATTTTTATGCGATCGTCGAGCCGCAGGACAATTTTTCCGACCTCGCGGACCTGCAGCCGTCCGACATTTTGCGGCTCTCGCCGAAGCTGCGCGCTAAATTCAACGTGCGGCACAAGATCGTGCACCCGGAAAATCCGGCGCTCGACCGGCTGACGCATGTGATGTGGACCGGCAAGCCGAAAATCCTGGGGTCGAGTGCACGCAACGCGGTGTTCTATGGCGACAAGGCGATCGATCGCTCTCCCTGCGGCACTGGCACGTCGGCGCGGATGGCGCAATTACACGCCACCGGGCGGCTCGCGGCGGGCGAAGCGTTCGTGCATGAAAGCATCATCGGCTCGACCTTCACCGGCCGCGTCGAGGGTGTTACCGAAGTGGCGGGGATTCCGGCGATCATCCCGTCAATCGAAGGCTGGGCGCGGGTCACCGGCTACAACACCATTTTTGTCGATGATCGCGACCCGTTCTGGGCCGGCTTCCAGGTGGTGGACGGCGCCGCGTAGCTGGTTTAGGCGTAGTGCAAGCCGCCATGGCTGGAGGATAGTATGGCCAAGTTCCCGCGTTTGCTGACCCTTTTCGCCTTCGCGGTCTTTGCCGCTGTCCAGCCCGCCCTGGCCGATGAGGCCAGCGTCAATGCGGCTATCGACACGGTGCTCGGGGACCATGCCCAGTATCAGTCCGTGATCGAGGCGTTCCAGCAGGCGGTGGCCGACGGCGATGCCGCGGGAGCTGCGGCGCTGGTAGCTTACCCCATCACGGTTAAGGTCAACGGCAAGAGAACTTCAATCAGCGATGAAGAGGCGTTCGTGCAGGATTACGATGCCATCATGACGCCAAACATCGTCGATGCCATCAGCAATCAGGACTACGGCAGCCTGTTCGTGCGCGACCAGGGGGTGATGTTCGGGAATGGCCAGGCGTGGCTCAACGGCATCTGCCGCGATAACGCCTGCGACAAGTTCGACGTTAAAGTCATCACCATTCAGGAAGCGAATTGACCGGCAGCTGGCGGGAGTTCGGCCATGGGCGCGCAAATCCTGCTGCAGGTCATCTTCATCGCGGCGCTCGCGGCCGAAGCGATGAGCGCCGCGCTGGCTGCTGGCCGGCGCAAGATGGATTGGTTCGGCGTCTGCGTGCTCGCCTGCGTCACGGCGCTGGGCGGCGGATCGATGCGCGACATGCTGCTTGGGCACTATCCGCTGGCCTGGGTGGAGCACCCGTACTACTTGCTGGTCACCTGCGGCGCGGCTCTGGTCACCATCGGCGTGGCGCGCGTGATCGATCGGCTGCGCTGGACGTTTCTGGCGCTCGATGCGCTGGGGCTGGTGGTTTTCACCATCATCGGCTGCGATGTCGCGATCGGCATGGGAGAATCGCCGCTGATCGTGATCGTCGCGGGCATGGTCACCGGCTGCGTGGGCGGCGTACTGCGCGACGTGCTCTGCAACGAAATCCCATTGCTGTTTTCGAGCGAACTCTACGCCACTGTTTCCATTGTCACCGGGGCCGTCTACCTGGCCGGGCTGCAATGGGGACTACCGCATCAATTGGTAATTGTCATTGCGGTGCTCATCGGTTTCCCGCTACGTATTCTGGCGATCATCTACAAATGGGCGATGCCCAAATTTGTTTATGACAAGGATTCGTGGTGAACGTGACGCCGGTCCGGTTGCGATTGCAACGCAGCAAGGGGTTTGACCTGCAGGCGATGTCGCAGGCCATCAACGGGCTGCCCGCAACGCGGGTGACCCGCCCGAGCAAGTGGGGAAATCCGTTCCTGATTGTCGATATATCCGAACGCTTCGGGCTGGACGAGCACCTGGCGCATGATCGGGCGGTCGAGTTTTACGAGCAATGGCTGCTGGGCACGCTAGATCCGTCGCTCTCGCCAGGGTATGGCCCGCCGACGCACAAAAGTATCGTGGCCGAACTGGCCGGTAACAATCTTGCATGTTGGTGCCTGCCGGAAGAGACGTGCCACGCAGATGTGCTTATAAGGCTGGCGAACAGCTGACCTTCGACGGAGAAGACATTTGAGACAGACTTGGCGTTGGTTCGGGCCGCATGATCTTGCGAGCATCGACGATGTGGTGCAGGCCGGTGCGCAAGGCATCGTCACGGCGCTCCACCACGTGCCGAACGGGGTGGTTTGGACGCCCGAGGAGATTGCCAAGCGGCAACAGGAAATTTCCGTTCGCAAGGATGGCTCGCCCTCTGGCATCGCTTGGGACGTCATCGAGAGCCTGCCGGTTTCCGAGGACATCAAGAAGCAGAAGGGGCCGTGGCGCGAGCACATCGCCAACTACAAGCAGAGCATGCGCAATGTTGCGGCGGCCGGGCTTGAGGTGATCTGCTACAACTTCATGCCGGTGCTCGACTGGACCCGCACCGATCTGCGGTGGCCGCTGCCCAATGGCGGCTCGTGCATGCGCTTCGACATCAACGATTTTGCGGTGTTCGATATCCACGTGCTCGAACGTCGGGGCGCGCAGGCCGATTACAGCAATGCCGTCGTCGACGAGGCAGCTCGCCGGCACGCTGCGATGGACGATAACACCAAGAAAGCTTTGGCCAAGACCATCACCACGGCTCTGCCCGGTTCGACCGAAACCATGTCGCTGGACCGGGTGCGCGAGCACCTCGCCGAATACGGCAGCATCTCGCCCGAGCAGTTGCGCCGGCACTTTGTCGACTTCCTCGAGGAAGTGATCCCGGTCGCCGAGGAAGTCGGCCTGCGATTCTGCTGCCATCCGGATGATCCGCCGTTCTCGCTGCTCGGTTTACCCCGCGTCATGTCGACGGAGGCCGACTACGTGCAGATCCTCGATGCCGTGAAGAGCCCAGCCAATGGCATGACGCTCTGCTCGGGTTCGCTCGGGGCGCGGCCGGACAATGATCTGCCCGGAATGATGCGCCGGCTTGGCGACCGGGTGCATTTCCTGCACCTGCGCAACGTCAAGCGCGATAGCGACGAAATGGTCGGCTCGTTCTTCGAGGCGGAGCATCTCGATGGCAACACCGACATGGTGGCGCTGATCGCAGCAATCGTCGAGGAAGAGGCCCGGCGCAAGGCGGCCGGCCGCAAGGACCACCAGATCCCGATGCGGCCCGATCACGGCCAGGACATCCTGGACGATCTCAACCGGCGTTCACAGCCGGGTTATCCCACGATTGGGCGGCTCAAGGGCCTCGCCGAATTGCGTGGGGTGATGCGGGCGCTCGAGCACGGCCAATTTGGCGTAGCCCGCGCCTGAGATTACTGAAAACGACAAAAGCCGGGAGAATTTCCCGGCTTTTTTGCTTTAGGGCCTAAGTTTCACGCCGCGACGCGCGAGCCTTCGTTGAAGAATAGCGCCTGGCTGATCAATGCCTTGACCATGTCCGGATTGAACGGCTTGGTGACGAGGAAGGTCGGCTCGGGCCGTTCACCGGTCAGCAGCCGCTCGGGGAAGGCGGTGATGAAGATCACCGGGACCGAGTGGCTGGAGAGGATATCGTTCACGGCATCGATGCCCGACGAGCCATCGGCCAGCTGGATATCGGCGAGGATCATCTTCGGATTGGTCTTGCCGAACAGCGCCAGCGCTTCCTTGTGGGTGCGCGCGACGCTGACGACACTGTGCCCGAGACTTTCGACCAACTGCTCGATGTCCATGGCGATCAGCGGCTCATCCTCGATGATCATGATCTGCGTCTGCACCTGACGGGATATTTCGACCGAGGCTTCGCTGAGCAGGTCGGCGAATTCGGCCTCGCTGACATCAAGGATTTCGGCGGCCTGGATGTGATTGAAACCTTCCACCGAGACTAGAAGGAACGCCTCGCGCGGCCGTGTCGAAATTCCCGACAGGTTCTGCGCGGCACGATGCTCCCAGCCGAGGCTGGACGACGGAGCGGGTACATCGACGCTAGTTGATGAATAGAGGGTGCAAAACAACTTATAGAGGGCGATACGATCGCTGGAAGCGTCCGGGAAAATCGAAACGTCGGCAATAAGCGCTTCGAGCGTTGCTGCCACGTAAGCATCCCCGGATGCTTGCGAGCCGGTGGTCGCACGTGCGA
>JAQGKB010000261.1 GCA_028290345.1 Hyphomicrobiales bacterium
CTCATCGAGGGACTGGATTACGCCTTCCCGAAACTGATGGCCCGGATCGGCAAGGATTATCCCAAGGTTCGCGTGCTGCACGATGTCGTCGCCGAGCGTGCCAACATCAAGGGCTATCTGCAGAGCGATCGCCGCCTGCTCGGCAACGAGTACGACGTGTTCCGGCACTATCCGGAACTCGACGGCTAGCCCGTCTTGTGCACCCGGAAATCGAGATGCGTCGCAAGCCGTGTATGCCGCGCGCCTAGCGGCTCAAGCCGGACATCGAGGCCGTCCCATAGCCGTTCGCCCTGATGCACCAGCACCGGTGCGACCTGCAGATGCAACTCGTCCACCGCCCCGGCATTGAGATACTGCCGCAGCGTGCTGACGCCACCCGCGATCGCGACGTTACCATCGCCCGCCGCCGCCTTCGCCCGCTCCAGCGCCACCGCAGGCCCCTCTGTGATGAAATGAAAAGTCGTGCCGCCGGCCATTTCGAGCGGTGCCCGTTCATGGTGGGTCAAAACGAATACCGGAGCGTGGTATGGCGGGTCGGCGCCCCACCAACCCTGCCAGGCAAGGTCCCACGCACCCCGGCCCGGCCCGAACATGTTGCGGCCCCATAGGCCGTGACCGCCTTCCTCTCGTCTTGGTTGTTCTCCCGGTCCTCGAACAACCAGCGATGCAAATTCCCCGCCTCGCCGTCGCCGAACGGCTTCTCCAGCCGCTGGTTGCGCCCGGTCCCGAAGCCATCCAGGGAAATCGACATATGCGCCCCAACCCGCTGCGTCATCGCATTCTCCTGTTACTTAATTGACAACTTAAGTATTGAGCCGCAGAAGCGCACTGTCAACCCTTTGCCATGCGCACGGGCAGTGCCCGTGGCGACCTTTCCTGGGCCTATCCCGAACTGGACGGCGTCGCTTGGCCCTGCGGAACCGGCGATAGGGCGCCACTGCTTGAACCCGTTCGCACCTGGATCTGCAGTATGTTGCCTTGCATCCGCTCTGCGGTCGTTCCCGACGCCCGCAAATTGCGCAGGAATTTGCCTTTCCCGCAGTATTGCTCCGCAAGCTTCGGCGCGACCTCTCGCAAGGCCTTTGCCGCCACCGGGAGGGTGATCCAGCCCTCAACTCCTTTTGCGGCGACTATTTCACGCAACGCCCTTTCAAGAGTGATGGGCGGCGCAGCCTTGGGAGCCCGCTTTGGCGCGGGCGCGGCCGGCACGGGCTTCGCCACGGCCGCGGGGGCGACGGTGACAGTGAGCCCAAAGAACCGGGTGCAGGCCGCGCGCAACATCGCGTGCGCATCCGCGCGGCCTAAGCCGTAAACCTGCATTCCGCCGGCTCGCAAGCGTTGGGCAAGGGGAGCGAAATCGCGATCGCTGGAAACCAGGCAGATCGCCTGCACCGCGCCCTCATGGAGAATGTCCATGGCGTGGATGGTCAGGGCGATATCGGCCGAGTTCTTGCCCTTGCCGCCCGAGCATTGCAACACCGGCTCAAGTCCATGACGCTTTGCAAGATCGAGCCAGCCTGAATAGGCGGGGTTGGTAAAATCGGCAAATAGCCGAAAAATGATGGCCGTTCCGATGTCCCGGATTTGAGCAGCGACGAAGTCATAATGCGTTGCCGAAATGTTTTCTGCATCGATCAGAACAGCAAGAGTCATCGCCTGGCCTCCCCGGTCTTGGCCAGGATGTCAGCCCAACGACGAGAGTGCCACTCTTAAAGGCGAATACTGTAAATGCTCTGCCTGGCCTTGCCTCACGCCTTCTTCGGGCTCAACCCGGTCATGAACAGCGTCTCGAGAAAGCGCGCTGCGTCTTCGAAGCGGCCGTCGCCGCCGCGATCCTTGCCGAGAACGGCGCGCACCTGCACGTCGAAATCGGCGTAGTGCTGGGTGGTCGCCCAGATCGAAAATATCAGATGGTAGGGATCGGCGCGGGAGATCTTGCCCTCATCCATCCAGCGCAGCAGCACGTCGGCCTTGTCATCCACGAGTTCCCTCAGTTCACCCGCGAGGATATCGTAGATGCGCGGCGCGCCCTGCAGCATTTCGTTGGCGAATAGCCGGCTTTCGCGCGGAAAATCCCGGGCCATCTCAAGCTTGCGCCGGATATAGGAGCGGATTTCAGGAATGGGATCGCCGGTCTCGTCCATTTCGCGCAATGGCGCCAGCCACGTCGCCAGCATCTTGGTGATGAGCTGCTTGTGGATCTCTTCCTTGCGTGGAAAATAGTACAACAGGTTCGGCTTGCTCATCCCCGCCGCGTCGGCGATCTGGTCGATCGTCGCGCCCCGGAAGCCGTGCACCGAAAACACACCGAGGGCCGCGTCGAGAATAATATCCTGCTTTTCGCGCTGGATTCGGGTCTGCGGTCGCGGCTTACTGGCTGCCTCGCCATCCTCCGTGCTTCTGCGTGCAGGCTTTGCAGCATTTTTCATCTTGATCGGTGGCATGGGAGTGCTAACGTTTTTTTCCAACTGGTCAAATTTCTGGCGAAACGCCTCCGCGCGTCAAGGGCCAATAAACGAGACTTACGAACTATAGGGAGCCACCGGTGTCGAACCGCCTCAATGTCACGCCTAATGATCTTAGCGCGTTCTGGATGCCTTTTACGGCCAACCGCCAGTTCAAGAAGGCGCCGCGCCTGTTCGTCGGCGCCAAGGACATGCACTACACCACCGACGACGGGCGGCAGGTGCTGGACGGCACCGCCGGGCTCTGGTGCGTCAATGCCGGCCATTGCCGGCCCAAGATCGTCGAGGCGATTCAGGAACAAGCGGCCGAACTCGATTACGCCCCGGCCTTCCAGATGGGCCATCCCAAGGCGTTCGAGCTCGCCAACCGCATCGTCGATATCGCGCCCGAAGGGCTCAATCACGTGCTTTACACCAATTCGGGCTCGGAATCGGTCGAGACGGCACTAAAAGTCGCGCTGGCCTATCATCGCGTCAAAGGTGAAGGCAGCCGAACCCGCCTGATCGGGCGCGAGCGCGCTTATCACGGCGTCAATTTCGGCGGCATCTCGGTGGGCGGCATCGTCGGCAACCGCAAGATGTTCGGCACGCTTTTGGCCGGCGTCGACCACATGCCGCACACGCACAACCTGGCCAAGAACGCCTTCTCGCGCGGCCTGCCGCCGCATGGCGTCGAGCTTGCCGATGAACTCGAGCGTATCATTGCCCTGCATGACGCCTCGACCATCGCCGCGGTGATCGTCGAGCCGGTAGCCGGCTCCACCGGCGTGCTGATTCCGCCTGCGGGCTATCTCAAGCGCCTGCGCGAAATCACCAAGAAGCACGGCATTCTCTTGATCTTCGACGAGGTCATCACCGGCTATGGCCGCCTGGGCACTCCGTTCGCGGCCGACTATTTCGGCGTTACGCCCGACATGCTGGTCACCGCCAAGGGGCTGACCAACGGCGTCATCCCGATGGGCGCGGTGATCGTCTCCTCGGAAATCCACGATGCCTTCATGCAGGGCCCCGAGCACGCCATCGAGTTCATGCATGGCTACACCTATTCCGGCAATCCGATGGCCTCGGCCGCCGCTCTCGCCACGCTTGAAACCTACAAGGACGAGGGCCTGCTCACCCGCGGCGCCGAATTGGGCAAGTATTTCGAGGATGCGCTGCATTCGCTGAAGGATCACCCGCACGTCATCGACATCCGCAATATTGGCCTTGTGGGCGCCATCGAATTGCAGCCGATCCCGGGCGAGCCGACCAAGCGCGCCTTTTCGGCGTTCCTCAAGGCTTTCGAGGCGGGCCTTCTGATCCGCACTACCGGCGACATCATCGCCTTGTCGCCGCCGCTGATCGTCGAAAAGCACCACATCGATACCATCGTCGAAACGCTCGGCGGTATCCTCAAGGCGCTTGAGTAGGATGGAATGCCTGTTCTATATCGTAGACGATAGAATAAAAATTCCGTTCAATCGGGCCGGAGGCCGAAAATGCTGACTATCGAAAACGCCATCGCGGGAAAGCGCGTCCTCTCCACATCGAGCCGCAAGAGCCAGGTGTTTAACCCCGCGACCGGCGAGCACATCGCCGACCTTCCGCTCTCCACCAATGACGAGATCAACGCCGCGGTGGCCTCGGCCAAATCAGCGTTCCCGGCCTGGTCCAACACCCCGCCGATGAAGCGGGCGCGGGTAATGTTCAAGTTCAAGGAACTGCTCGACAAGCACGCCGCAGACCTTGCCCGCCAAATCTCGCGCGAGCACGGCAAGGTACATGACGACGCCATGGGCGAAGTCGCGCGCGGCATCGATTGCGTCGATTTCGCCTGCGGCATCCCGCAACTGCTGAAGGGCGAATTCTCGCGCAATGTCGGCCCCTCGATCGACAGCTATTCCGATCGGCAGGCGCTGGGCGTCGTCGCCGGCATCACGCCGTTCAACTTCCCGGCCATGGTGCCGATGTGGATGTATCCGGCGGCCATCGCCTGCGGCAACACCTTCATCCTGAAGCCGTCGGAGCGCGATCCCTCCGCCCCGATGCTGGCCTGGGACCTGTTCATGGAAGCCGGGCTCCCCGAAGGGGTGTTCAACATCATCCACGGCGACAAGGAGGCTGTCGACGCCATCCTCGATCACCCCGATATCAAGGCGGTGTCGTTCGTCGGCTCGACCCCGATCGCCGAATATGTCTACCGGCGCGGCACCCATGCCGGCAAGCGCGTGCAGGCGCTGGGCGGCGCCAAGAACCACATGATCATCATGCCCGACGCGGACATGAACCAGGCGGCCGATGCGCTGATGGGCGCCGGCTACGGCTCGGCCGGCGAACGCTGCATGGCGATTTCGGTCGCCGTGCCGGTCGGCGACAAGACCGCCGATGCGCTGATCGCAAAACTCAAGCCGCGCATTGAGTCGCTGAAGATCGGCCCGGCGACCGACAAGGATGCCGAAATGGGCCCGGTGGTCACCAAGATGCACCGCGACAAGATTTTGGGCTACATCGACAAGGGTGTCGAAGAGGGCGCCGAACTCGTCGTCGATGGCCGCGGCTTCAAGCTGCAGGGCTATGAAGGCGGCTACTATATCGGCGGCACGCTGTTCGATCACGTCAAGCCGAACATGAGCATCTACCGCGACGAGATTTTCGGCCCGGTGCTCTCGGTGGTCCGCGCCCAGAACTACCAGGAAGCCGTCGATCTCATCCACGGCCACGAATACGCCAACGGCACCGCCATCTTCACCCGCGACGGCGACGCCGCCCGCGAGTTCGCCGACAAGATCGAAGTCGGCATGGTCGGCATCAACGTACCGATCCCGGTGCCGGTGGCCTACCACTCCTTCGGCGGCTGGAAGCGCTCACTGTTCGGCGATCACTCGATCTACGGGCCCGAGGGCGTGCATTTTTATACAAGGCTGAAAACGGTCACCACCCGCTGGCCGGCGGGGATCAAGTCGGGGGCCGAGTTCACGTTTCCGAGCATGAAGTAAGCGATGATCCCAAGCTCCTGCGCACTCGGCCCCCTCACCCCAGCCCTCTCCCCAGAGGGGCGAGGGGGCCGTACCCGCATTTGTTCCCTCTCCCCCTGGGAGAGGGCCAGGGTGAGGGCTCCCCGGCCGTGGCACCTTG
>JAQGKB010000312.1 GCA_028290345.1 Hyphomicrobiales bacterium
TCGGACTCGCCCAAGAACTCAGCTGAGCGCCCAAGCGGGGCTACACGTCCAAATTGGCGACGCTGAGGGCGTTGTCCTGGATGAAATCGCGGCGGGGTTCGACGAGGTCGCCCATCAGTTCGGAGAACAGGCGATCGTGGTCCTCGCTCTCCTTGATGTGCACCTGCAGCAGCGTGCGCACGTTGGGATCGAGCGTGGTTTCCCAGAGCTGGCTGGGGTTCATTTCGCCAAGACCCTTGTAGCGCTGCAGCGTGACACCCTTGCGGCCGGCGGCGGTAATGGTTTCGAACAGCGATTTCGGCCCGAAGATATCAAAGTTCTGATCCTTGCGGGTCAGCTTGGCGACGCCACCATAGAGATCATCGAGGTGGTCGGCCATCTGCCGGAGCTTGCGCACATCGGCACTACCGAGCAGGCTCGCATCGATGGTGTGGGTTTCCGACACGCCGCGCACCACGCGGGTGAAGGTAAAGCCGTCTTGCCCATCGGATGAACCGGTCCAGCCGCGCTCGGTTTCCTCGGAAACGCGATCGAGCCGGTTGGCGACGCGATCGGCAACCGCCTGCGCCCGCTCCGGATCGGCCAGCGCCTCGGCATCGAGCGCCCCGACGATGGCGGCCTGTTCCACCAGCGAGCGGCTGTACTTGGTATTGAAGCCATCGATGGCATGGACGAGATCGCGCGCGTGCGAGACGATTTCCAAGAGGTCCGCACCGGCGTGGCTGGAGCCATCCCGGGTGGTCAGCACCGCGTCCTCTACGCCGGTCGAGATCAGGTAATCTTCCAGCGCCCGCTCGTTCTTGAGGTACTGCTCGGAGGAACCGCGCTTGATCTTATAGAGCGGCGGCTGGGCGATATAGATGTGGCCACGGTCGATCAGTTCACGCATCTGCCGGTAGAAGAAGGTCAGCAGCAGGGTGCGGATATGGGCGCCGTCCACGTCAGCATCGGTCATGATGATGATCTTGTGGTAGCGCAGCTTTTCGATATTGAACTCTTCGCGCCCGATGCCGGCGCCGAGCGCCATGATCAGCGTGCCGACCTGCTCGGAGCCCAGCATGCGGTCGAACCGCGCCCGCTCCACGTTGAGGATTTTGCCGCGCAAGGGCAGCACGGCTTGCGTACCGCGATCGCGGCCCTGCTTGGCGGAACCCCCGGCCGAGTCGCCCTCGACAATGAAGATTTCCGATTTCGCCGGGTCCTTCTCCTGGCAATCGGCCAGCTTGCCGGGCAGCGATGAAATTTCGAGCGCCGACTTGCGCCGCGTCAGCTCACGCGCCTTGCGGGCGGCTTCACGGGCCGCGGCGGCTTCGGTGACCTTGGCGACGATCTGCTTGGCCTCGAGCGGATGCTCTTCGAACCACTGGCTGAGCTTGTCGTTGACGACGTTTTCAACCACCGGCCGGACTTCGGACGAGACCAGTTTGTCCTTGGTCTGGCTGGAAAATTTCGGATCGGGGACTTTTACCGAGAGGACGCAGGTCAGGCCCTCGCGGGTATCGTCACCGGTGACCTGGACCTTTTCGCGCTTGGTAGCGCCACTGGAATCGGCATAGCCGGTGACCTGGCGCGTCAAGGCGCCGCGCAGGCCCGCAAGGTGGGTGCCGCCATCGCGCTGCGGGATGTTGTTGGTGAAGCAGAGCACGTTCTCGTGGTAGCTGTCGTTCCACCACAGCGCCACTTCGACGGTGATGCCGTCCTTTTCCGACAACAGGTAGATCGGGTTGGTGATCAGCGGCGTCTTGGCTTTGTCGAGATAGCGCACGAAGGCTTCGAGCCCGCCCTCGTAATAGAGTTCGACCTCGACGGGCTCGGGATGGCGATGATCGCGCAGGAAAATCCGCACGCCGGAATTGAGGAACGCCAGTTCGCGCAAGCGATGCTCCAGCGTCTTGAAATCGAACTCGACCATGGTGAAGGTGCCGGTCGAGGGCATGAAGGTCACCTCGGTGCCAGTGCGGCCCTCATAGGTGCCGGTGGCCACTAGCGGCGCATCGGCGACACCATGGGTAAAGCTGATCTCGTGGATCTTGCCCTCGCGGCGCACCTTGAGCTTGAGCCAAGATGACAGCGCGTTGACCACCGAAACGCCAACACCGTGCAGGCCGCCAGAGACCTTGTAGGAATTCTGGTCGAATTTTCCGCCCGCATGCAGCTGGGTCATGATGACTTCGGCGGCAGAGATGCCTTCACCGGTATGGATGCCGGTGGGCATGCCGCGACCGTTATCGGTCACCGTCACCGAACCTTCGGCATTGAGCGTTACAGTCACCAGGTCGGCGTGCCCGGCAAGGGCCTCGTCGATAGCGTTGTCCACCACTTCATAGACCATGTGGTGCAGGCCCGAACCGTCATCGGTATCGCCGATATACATGCCGGGGCGCTTGCGCACCGCGTCGAGGCCCTTGAGCACCTTGATGCTGTCTGCGCCATATTCGGACGGATCAGGCTTCTGGTCTTCTATCATCGTTCCCCGAATCAAGGTGGATGGAGTGGATAATTCTACTGGATGGAGGCCTTATCCCCAAGCAAAATGGCCGTTTTGAGCCGGTTTTCGGGGGATGGAAGAGCTTGTTGTATATGGGGACTTAGCGCTCTTTTTGCAACCGCCCGTCGCGCACCAAAACCACCTGCGCGCCGGCTCCCAAAGCTTCAAACAGCATGGCATCGGTACCGGTGAGAAAGCACTGGGTATCGAGCGCCTCGAGGGCCGCGAACAGCGCCGCGCGGCGGTTCGGATCGAGGTGCGCCGCCACCTCGTCGAGCAGCAGGAACGGAGTGATGCCGGTCATCCGGCCGACGAGGCGCGCGTGCACGAGGATTAGCCCGATCAGCAGGGCCTTCTGCTCGCCGGTGGAGCCGAGCGCCGCCGGCATGGCCTTTTGCGCGTGGCTGACTTCGAAATCGACGCGATGCGGCCCGAGGGTCGTGCGGCCAGCGGCGCGATCAATGGCGCGCATGCCGGCCCAGCGGTCGGTGAGCTCGGCCTCGAGTTCGGTCGAGGAGACCGGCTCGTGCCCGTCCTCGAACAGCGGGGTGAGCGCCAGCCGGGCGGCGGGAAAACTTTCGAGATCGACGGTTTCGGAAATCAGCGCCTGCAGGTGCGCGAGCGAATCGGTGCGGGCGAAATGGATAGCCGAGGCATATTCGGCCATCTGGGCCTCGATCGCGGCGATCCAGCGCGGATCGGCATTGTCTTCCAGCAGGCGATTGCGCTGGCGCACCGCCTTGTCGAAATCGCCAACGCTGGCGGAGTGACCGGGGATCAGCGTCGTCACCAGCCGGTCGAGAAAGCGCCGCCGGTCGCTGGCGGGGCCGGAGAACAGCCCATCCATGCTGGGCGTCAGCCATAGCAACCGCAAATAGGCGCTCATATCCTCGATGGCGCGGGCATTGGCGCCGTTGATGCGGACGCGGCGGGCCGTCTCGCCGACGCCCGAACCGGTGCCGATATCGACCGGTCCAGCGGCGCTCTCGATGGTCGCCGCCACCGCCCAGGCCCCATCGCCCCCGTGGGCCGCCAAGGTATCGAAGCTGGCCCGCCGCAGGCCCCGGCCGGGCGAGAGCAGCGTGATGGCTTCGAGCAGATTGGTCTTGCCCGCCCCGTTCGGGCCCACCAGAACCAGATGCCGCTGATCCAGATCCAGCGCCGCCGTCGCATAGTTGCGAAAGGCGGTGAGGCGGAGGCGGGAGATGAAGCGGGAAGTGGTCATCTATTGCAAAC
>JAQGKB010000335.1 GCA_028290345.1 Hyphomicrobiales bacterium
GGTGTTGCCGTCGGTCTTGAGCGGCAGGGAGTAGACGTCGGCCGCGGTGGTGATCAGGCCGGGAACTTCAACGTTGAACGAACCGTGCCCGGTATCGATCGTGCCGCCCGGAACGACCATGTTGTTCTTGGCGAGGGCGTCAAGCAGCTGGGAGGCCGTCAGGCCGTAAGCATCCAGCTTGTTGGTGTCGATGGTAATCGCCAGCATCTCGTCGCGCGTACCGGAAATGGTGACGCTCTGTGCGTCGGGAATTGCCTCGAGCGCCTTCTTCAGATCCTGGGAATGCTGCACCAGCGTGCGCTCGGGCACGTTGCCGTAGACCGCGACGTTGATCGAGGGCATGCCGGAGAACGAGATCTCGGTGATCGTCGGCAGGGTGGCGTCGGTCGGAATGTTCGTAGCAACGCCATCGAGCTTGCCGCGAATATCGGACAAAGCCTTGTCCTTATTGGCGGACACGTCGAACTCGAGGAACACCGATACGTGGCCCTGTGTCGAGGTCGAAGTGATGTGGTTGAGGTGATCGAGATCTTTGAGGCGGTCTTCGATCGGCCTGGCGATCAGGCGTTCGGCATCACCCGGCGAAATGCCGACATCGCTTGATGAGACATAGAAATACGGGATGTCGATTGCCGGAAAGCTTTCCTTCGGCAGTGTCAGGTATGCTGAGATGCCGGCGAGCAGCAGGATGACCATGACGGTCATCACTGCCCGCGGCATGCGCAGGATGCGTTCGATAAAGTCGATCATGTTTGCGCCCCATTAGTCGCGGGTGCCTGCGTGGCGGCCCCGTTGCCCGTATCTTCCACCGCCTTGACGGTCTCGCCTGCCTTAACAAACTCCTGCCCAACGGTGATGACGTCGAGCTTTGCCGGTAGACCCGTCACGTACATGCCGTCGCGGGCGTCTTTCACGATGGTGACCGGATAGAACACCACCTTCGAGTTCTCCACGGCGCGAATGCCCATCACGCCGTTATCGTCGAGCGTCAAAACCGATTGCGGCAACAACTGAGCCGGAGCCGAACCAATGCTCACCACGGCGGTAGCGGTCACACCTGAGCGCACGCTGCCGTCGGCATTGGGCAGTTCAATCTCGACCGGAAAGCTGCGGGTCGCGTTGTCTGCAACCGAAGCGATGTAGCTGACCTTGCCCTCGACAGTAGCGCCGGTGGCAGTCGTGACCTTTGCCGGCATGCCCAGCCGCGCATAGCTGATCCGGGCCTCAGGCACCGCGCCGGTAAAGAGGATTGGGTTCATCTGCACCACGGTCGCACAGGGCGAGCCGGCAGCCAGCATGGAGCCGGCCGTCGCCAACGGGTCCTGTATGATGCCGGCGCTCTTGGCGACGATGTTGGTGCGCGCCAATTCCTGGTTGGCGTTGTCGAGCGCCGCCTGGGCAGCGATCTGCCCCGCCTTGGCGCTTTCCAGCGCTACCTGCAGCGGCCGGTCCGTGTTGGTTGCGGCAAAGCCTTTGTTGCGCAGAGCGGCGTTGGTATCATAGTCGGCCTGCGCCTTGGAGACGCCGACCTTCGCCTGGGCCAGTGCGGCGTCGGCCTGGGCCACGGCGGCCTGCCGCGTACCCTGGTCGAGAGTGCAGAGCGGGTCGCCAACCTTCACGGTCTGGCCCTTGCTTACACTCACGGTCGCAACAATTCCGGTGGTCTCGGCAGCGGCGGTGACCGCGGCCTTGGCCTTGGTCTGGCCGCGCACCGGCACCTCGATCGCCATCGGCGTGGCGGTGAAGGTCTTCACCTGCACGGAGCGCGCCGATGCAGTGCTGCCCGTGTTCGCAGCTTCACGCTGCGCGATCGTCAGCGCCGGATCGGGTTCGCCCGGTGTCCGCTCCAGTGTCGCGGCGACGCCGCTCTTTTCGAGCGAGTTGGTGAGCGCGCCGCCCTTGGGCTCGATCAGCGCCACGACGGGCCGATCGCCCTTGCCCGGCCCCTGGCCACCCTGGATCAGGTGGCCGGTCCCCAGCCACACCCCCAGTACGACGATAATAACAAATGCTACGCCATAAGAAAAAAGTGCACGCAATTTCTAATCCCTCATTCTGCGGCAGCAGCAGAAACCCTATCGGGCCGCGCCAACGCAATTAATTCGTGCATATGGGACAGCATGTGTTGCTCAGCAATCTCCATGCAAGCCAGCCCATAGCGAATAATCCATGCGTCTGTCGCATGGCTGCTGCGCTCTTGGAGCGCCTCTTCCAGATGCCGCTTTTTCTCCTGGATATTCGCGAGCTGTTCCCTGAGCCGCTCTTCGACGAGACTGGCCGGCAACAGGTGCGCGAACCGGGCAAAGAGCAGGAAAGGGCTGCGGAATACTTCGTCTCCGAGAGGCTCGAATAACGAGTCGACGAAGGCCGCGCGGCCCGCATCGGTTATTGAGTAAACCTTCTTGGCAGGACGGCCATCCTGTTGTTCTACAAGGCTTGTTACCAAGCCCTCGGCTTCCATTTTCGCCAGGGCGGGGTAGATCGAGCCATAGCTCGCTTCGACGAAATACGAGCATTCGCCTTCGACCGACATGCGGCGAATCTCATACCCGGTAGCGTCGCCCTCATAGAGGATCGACAGGCAAAGCGTCTTCACGTTCACTGGCAGAGGTCTCCGACGAGACATATTCTCGTCAAGCATATATCGGCTCTATATAGGCCGAGTTTGTAGGATGCAAGAGACCTTGGAGGATTAGCGAGGCAGTGCGGTTAATGCGACCCTTCAATTCGGGTGAGATAGTCCATCTCTGCCGCCGCTCGCTGCGCGAGACTTTCATTGCTTGCCGCTACAAAGAACGGATTCAAATATCCCGACTCTGCTTTGCCATAGGACAGTGGCTTACCATCAAGGGTCAGCACAACGCCACCGGCAGCTTCTAGCACTGCTTGACCAGCGGCCGTATCCCATTCCGAAGTTGGAGTGAAGCGCGGGTAAAGTTTTGCATCTCCTCGTGCGAGCAAACAAAACTTCAGTGAAGACCCTACCGTCACGTCCCCTTCGACGGCGAGGGCTTCGCAGAACGATGCCAGCGCCTTGTGGCCGTGCGATCGGCTGGCGACCACGCGCATAGGAGCCTCGTCGATCACCTGGATGCGGCGCTTGTCCTGCGCTGCGCCATCTTTGACGATATAGGCAAACGCGCCTTCCGGTCCGCCGGCAAAGGCTTCACCCGTCACGGGGGCCAAGACGATGCCCAGCACCGGGCGGCCACCTTCGACGAGGGCGATGTTGACGGTGAACTCGCCGTTGCGCTTGATGAACTCCTTTGTGCCATCTAGCGGATCGACCACGAAGAACCGTGAACCGAGTTCGGGGATGTGACCCGCGGCAACACTTTCCTCGGCCAATACCGGAATACCGGTGGGGCTCAACAATTCCAGGATGATCTTTTCCGCCAAGGCATCGGCTTC
>JAQGKB010000339.1 GCA_028290345.1 Hyphomicrobiales bacterium
CTTTGATTGATCGTTGCGGCCATTTCTACCATCGAGGCGGAGGCCACCTCGGTAGACGATGCCTGCTCGGTGGCGCCCTGGCACAGTTGCTCGGCCGTTGCGGACAGATCCTGGCTGCCGGAGGCGACGTTGCGCTTAGCGGTGGTGACTTCGGCCACGACTTCGCGCAGCTTGCGAGCCATGGTGTTCAAGGCGTCGACCAGATCCTTGATCTCGTCATTGCCAGAAGCCGTAGCCGTGGCGCTGAGATCGCCGGCCGCAACCGAGTTGGCAAGGCGCAAGGCATTGGCAATACCGCGGCTGATCGACAGCACAATCCAAATTGCTGCGATTGCGGCGATCAGGGCGGAACCGACGAGCAGACCGATCAAAATGGTGCGGCTCTGCTCATAGAGAGCACCATTGCTATCGGAGGCCTGCGTCATCTGGTCGTTTTCGTACTGCGTGACCGCATTGAGAGCCGTCATGGCCGTGTTACGGGCCTTGGTAGCGTCGCCACTGGCCAGATCAGTAGCTTTGGAATTGGTATTGTCGAGAGCGTTTTGGCGATAAGACTTGACTATTTCCAGCCATTTGGATGCGCCGCCCTTGTAGACGTTGAACAGGCCGGCATCGGCAACTGAGATCTGATGGCTCACGCCATCCTCGATTGCGGGGAGCTTGGCCAGTTGTACATCCGCATCGGCAGCGTACTTGGCCTGTACCGTAGGGTCGTCCAGCGAAACCATGATGTTGGATTCGGTAGCGCGCAGCGCGACCAGAGAGTCTTTCAGGGCATCGATGGCCGCGAGTACTTTCACATCATTGGGTCCGACCACCGGATTGGCGGCGATATTGGCCTTGATGGTGGCGAGCGGCTCGAGCATCGCATCAAAGGCCGACTCGCCCTCGTTCTGGGACAGAACGCGTGCCTTTATCTGCGAATTGACGGCGGCAAATTGGCCCACCTTGGCGCTTATGGCGAGATACTGGCCCCAGGCAGTGCTGAAGGCATCGATGCGGCGCTTGCCCTCCTCGTCGGCTGAGGCGCGCAGATCGGCCAATTCCTTGGTAACCTGCGCGGTGGCGGCGTCGGTGCTGGCGTTGTACTTGTCGATATCGGCCTGCGAGACGGCGATGATCAGGTTCACTTCGTTTCGGGAGATCGTAAGTGCCTGCTCAGTGATTGCCGAGGTCTGTGCAACATGTTTGACGTTTCCGTTCATCACAGTGTTGAACGAGTCGTCCAGGCTTCCCAGGTTCTGAATGGCCAGGAAAATGCTGCCTGCCGACATCGCCACGACGACAATGAATGTTGCCGCCAGTTTGACCTTGAGTGTCAGTCTCACGATGCAGACCTTTCTTCTGATGCAAGAGGCGTGCTTCTGCCGCCCTGTGTCTCGAAAATTCGCCCCATATTGGGGATGATGATGAACCCGCCATTGCGCTTGGCAATGCCGCGGACGAATTCCGGGCGCCAGCGCATGCCTACCCGCGGGGCCTGCTCGATGGAGGCCGCTTCGATGTCGGTGACATCATGCACCTTGTCTGCAAGGATGCCGGCGACGGTCGGTTCGCCGTCGATGTCGATCTCTATGACGACAATTCTCGTATCCTGATCCGGCGGCGGCCGGTCCATGCCGAACATCACCCGCAGATCGGCGAGCGGCACGACACGGCCGCGGACGTTGATCAGCCCGGCAACGAATGGATTGGCGTTGGGCACCTCGGTGATCGGCACCAGGTCCAGGATCTCGCGCACGCTCTCCGCCTCGATGGCGAAGAGTTCGTCCTGAAGGCGCAGGGTCAGGGCTTTCATGGCCCCGGCTTGCATCGCGCTCATGCGGCTCTCCCGTTCAGCTCGGTCTTGATGGGTTCGCCCTTGCGGCGATCCTCGAGCGCCTGCCCGAAGCCGACCAGGTGCGTGGTGTCGAGGATCAGCGCCACGGTACCGTCGCCAAGGATCGTGGCGCCGGAGAACGACTTGATGCCTGTATGAAGCTTCGAGAGCTGCTTGATAACGGTCTGGTTGTTACCGATGATTTGATCGACGACGAGACCCACCCGGCCTTCGCCGGAAGAGACGATGACGACCTTCTGGTGCGCATCGGGTGGCGTCTGGGCGTTGAACAATTCCCTGAGCCGAAGGAAAGGCACCAGGCTGCCCCGGATATCGAGGAAGCTGCGGCCTTTGGAAGCCGCCGCCGCATCGGCGGGCAGTTCAACGCATTCCTCGACGGCAGATAGCGGGATGGTGTAGCGGCCGTTGCCGACCCGGACCAGCATGCCGTCGATGATGGCGAGCGTCAGCGGCAGGCGCAGGGTGGCGGTGGTACCGTTCCCCGGCACGGTCGAAAGATCGATGCCGCCGCGCAGCCCGTCAATGGTGCGTTTTACCACGTCCATGCCGACGCCGCGGCCGGAAAGCGCGGTGACTTCCTTCGCCGTCGAAAAACCCGGCGCGAAAATCAACTGGAACAGTTCCTGCTCGCTGAGCTTGGCATCGGGGGCAATCAGTCCGGCCTCTTCGGCCTTGGCGCGGATGCGCTCGGCATTGAGCCCTGCCCCATCGTCCGAGACCGAAATCGCCACTTCGGCGCCGGCGTACACCGCCGACAGGCGCACTGTCCCCTTGGCAGACTTGCCGGCGGCGACGCGCTTGTTCGCATCTTCCAGTCCGTGATCGACCGCGTTGCGGATCAGGTGCACCAGCGGATCGGCCAGCCGCTCGATCATGGTCTTGTCGAGTTCGGTCTCCTCGCCCGAGGTGATGAACGAAATGTCCTTGCCCAGATCGTGCGACAGATCGTGCACGAGGCGACGGAAACGTCCGAACAGGGTCCCGATCGGCACCATGCGGATGCCCATGGTGGTATCGCGCAGGCCGGACGACAGCCGCTCGAGTTCCTCAGCGATGGTTTTGAGATTGGCGTCGCTGCTCATCGCGGCGATCTGGGTGAGCCGCGCCTGGGCAATGACCAGTTCGCCGACCCGGTCCATCAGCGCATCAAGGCGTTCGGCAGGAACGCGCAGCGACGAGCCGGGCTTTTCCGTGGTGGCGGCCTTCGCATCCTTATTGGAACTGGCCTCGGCGCGTGGCGCCGGGGGAGGCTCAGCCAAAGTCGGAACGGCGATTTCCGGGACGACGGGAGCAACCTCGAGCGGGATTGGCTCCGGCTCAGCTTCAGCCATTTCGACGGCGAGCGGCTCGATGGAGAGATCCATTCCGTCGCGCAGGAACATGAAGACGTCCTCGACGGCGCCCAGGGGCTGGTCAGTCAATAGCGTCACGTTCCAGCCAAGATAGCACACCTCGGGATCGATCATCGAAAGGTCGGGCACCTCGGCAAGTTCGGCGCGCACCTCGCACCGGCCAAGGCCGGCCAGTTCTTCAAGCAGTAGGAAGGGATTGGCGCCGAAGATTAAGGCGTCCGCCGGCAGCCGGAAGCGAATGTGCCAGCCGGCGGCGCTGATGGGGGCTTCGGCATCCGCAAGCGGGGTAGGCGCTGCAGCGGTGCCGGGCTGCACGATGCGGCGCAGGGCGGTGAGGATGGCGTCGCCGCCGCTGATCGGTTCGGAATTACCCTCGATCAGCTGCAGGATGTGATCTTTGGCGTCGAGCGCCACGGCGACCAATTCAGCGTTGGGCGCGGTTTCGCCCTTGCGGACGCGATCGAACGCGGTTTCGAACTCATGTACGAAGCTGGCGACTTCGGTGAAGCCAAACATGGCCCCCGAGCCCTTGATGGTGTGCAGCGCCCGAAAGGTGCTGTTGACCAGGTCGCTGTCGGCGGGATTGTGCTCGAGGTCGAGCAGGTTCTGTTCGAGCTGTTCGACCAGTTCGCGGGCTTCCTGGCGGAAGGTTTCGGCGGGATCGGGCAAGGTCATGCGCCGGCTACCTTCTTGATGACGGCCAGCAACTGGTCCTGCTTGAACGGCTTGACGATCCAGCCGGTGGCGCCGGCTTCCTTGGCCTGGCGCTTAAGCTCGTCGTCGGATTCGGTAGTGAGCAGGATGATCGGAATGCCACGGCTCGAGGGATGCGTACGGTATTTGCGGATGAACTCGATGCCGTTCAGGTTCGGCATGTTCAGGTCGGTGATGATGACATCGACGGTGTTGGTGGTCGCCTTGGCGTAGCCATCGGCGCCATCCACCGCCTCGATCACCTTGTGGCCGGCGCTCGACAGCGTCATCGCCACCATCTGCCGGATGGAAGCGGAGTCATCGATCGTAAGGATTGTCTTGCTCATGCTGCTGCGCTTTTGCTTTGGAGGTTAGCCAAACTGATCCAGACGTCGTTTTCCCAAAGCAACGACAGATCCCGGGCGGCAGTGATGCCGCTGCGCTGGAGCGCCAGATCGAGCACGCCGCCGTGCGACGCATGAATATTGAGGGAAGCGCCGCGTCCGTGGGCGCTCTTGTGAGCGGCAACCAGTATCTGCAAGGCGGTTACGTCGATCGACACAAGTTCACTGGTGTCGACCAGCACTACCTCGTTGGCAGTGATTGCTTCGAGAAGCTCCTTGGCCAGTCTTGGCGCATCTCGCAGTGCCAGCTCGCCCTTGAGGCGAAACGTATGGACTTCTATTGCTGGCATTTCAGCGGGTTCTCCCGCTCTCGGAACAGACTATCTTCATGGCAGTCATCCGTTACTTTTGCTTTTACTAAGTATTATCCAACACACCTTCGACGCACTGACATCTATGCTGGAGCGGCAATCCTGAGCGACGCCTCTCCGCGCAAATACCTACGCGAACTTGTTTCTATCTAAACCATATCAGGCAATCATTAATTCGCGATTACCGCCTATTTGCAATGAATCGCGCCAACGAAACAAATTGCTTCGGGAAAATTAAAACTATGCTGAGAGCAACGTTGTCAATCTTTTGGAATCTATTTAAGCGCGCACATCGGACTGTTGAATCCTCGATTCATCACCCCGAATCCAGCAACGCGCTTCTTCTTCAACGTCGCCAATACAATTTCGGATGAACAACGGCGGATAACAGATCAGAAACTATTTTGATTTGCATCCGGCTCGCTGAACCCCGACGATCCAAAAGGGAACTTCAGGAAAAGCCGCTAAGCACTTGTGTGGCGTTTATTGACCCGCGAGCCCAAGCGTTGCCCGGGCAATATGCCACCCAAAAAGCTCGCGCAGATTGTCGACAATCAGGCTGCTTCGGTCGCTGCCACTTGCATGACCTTGATGATCTTGGACCATTGCGCCTGGAAAGCGCGGACGCATTCCGGGTCGAAGTGCCTGCCGCTGCCGGCGACGATCTCGGCATAGGCCTTGTCGATCGGCCAGGCCGGCTTGTACGGCCGCTGCGAGCAGAGCGCATCGAAGACGTCGGCCACGGCGGCGATGCGCCCCTCGATCGGGATTTGCTCGCCTGCAGCGCCGGCCGGGTAGCCAGTACCATCCCATTTCTCATGGTGACTTTGCGCGATGATGGCCGCGACGCGAAGCAGGTCGGAGGTGCTGTTTTCCAGGATGCGCGCGCCAATGGCCACATGCTCGCGCATCTGGGCCATTTCATCCGCGGTGAGGCGCCCGGCCTTGCCCAGAATGGCATCGGAAATGCCGATCTTGCCAACGTCGTGCAGCGGCGCCGCCAAATAGATGGTTCGGCAGCGGGCTGCGTCGATACCAAGGCCTTCGGCAATCAGCCTGCATACGGTCGCCATGCGGGAAATATGCTCGCCGGTATTGCCGTCGCGATATTCCAGGGCCCGCGCCAGGCGCCAGATAACCTCTTCCTCGCGTTCGATGAGATGGCGCGTTGCCGCTTCCACCTCCCGCGCCAGCCAGAGCGCACGATCCGCCAGTTCGATCTGGGATTGCCGCAAGGCCAGCAGATTGCGGACACGGGCGCGCAGTTCGATCTGATCGAAGGGCTTGTTGACAAAATCGCTGGCGCCCGCAGCCATTGCTTCGAGACGCACGGAGCGATCGCTGTGCGAAGTAACAATCACGACTGGGACCAGCCGATAGCTGTCGCGGGCGCGTAACTGGCGGGTCAATTCCACGCCGGTCATTTCCGGCATGGTATAATCGACCAGTACGACGTCGAACTGCGTTTCAGCACATCTGGCGATGGCCTCTGTCGGGCTGAGGTAACTCTCGATAGAGCAGTTTTCGATGTTGGCGAGAATATGCCCCAACATGGCTAGACTTGACCGGCTGTCATCAATTATTAGAATACGCACAAAATAAACCTGTCGACGCCCCCCGGTATCTACTAGCAGAGTGTCTGCAAATTCGCCGCTCCGCAAGCTGGAACTGGGCGATGGTTAGGCAAGGCTTAGCGACGGCCGCCATGCCGCGGTTTGCCGCAACTCATAACGCGATGTCAGGCGTCTCCGGCATTGCCGCGAGGTAGGCGGAAAAGCCGCGTTGGAGAGCAAATCGCGGGCGCCAGCCCAAATCGGCGGCGGCTCGCGCGAGGTCGAAATCGATCTGGATGTCGGGGGCGTCGTCCACTCCCAGAACCATTTCAACTCGGGCTTCGGGCAAGGCACCGCGGGCGATGCCGATAACTTCAGGCATGGTAAGGACCTGACCCGAGGTGATGTTGTAACTCCGGCGTGCAAGCGTCGGCGCACTCAGCGAGGCGGCGATCGCCTCGGCGACGTCGTCCACATGGATATAGTGAAAAAGGTATCCCGGATCGCAGGGAATGACGGTGGTTTTTCCAGCGGCGGCGTCGAGGATCATGGAGCGCAGAAAGCAGTTGTCACGGCGATAAGGCCCATAGACCCGCGTCAGGCGCAGGCTCGCGGCCGAGAAGCCGAACTCGCGCGAATAGCTCTCCACCAGGGCTTCGCCCGCAATCTTGCTGGCGGCGTAGCTGGTGCCGGGGTGTAGCGGAAACTCCTCGGTGATCGTGCCGGGGCCGACGTCGCCGTAGACCACGTGCGAGGACAACAGGATGAAGCGCCGCAACTGGTGGCGCCGCGCCATGTCGAGTAGGTGCGCGGTCGCCGTGATATTGACGTCGATGACCAGTAGCGGGTTGTCGCGTGCCATCACCGGTCCGGAAATTCCGCCGCCGTGAACAATCGCCTCGATGCCGCGTTCGGTGATGATGCGCTCGAGGCCCGCGTAGTCGGAGAGCGGCATCAGGATCAGGCGGGAATCGTTGCGGCCGAAATCCGTGATATCGACGGCGGTGACCTCATGCCCCTGCGCCGCCAGGATCCGCCGCGCAGCAAGACCGATGAGACCGGCGCCGCCGGTGACCAGAACCCGCATCAGGCGCCCTCCCCCGAGACGATCGCCTTGGCGAGCATGCCGTGCACCCCCTTTTCGCCGTTGACCGACTGGGTGATGTGAAAATCGGCAGCGAGCGAGCAGAGTTGGTAGGCTTCCTGCCGCGACATCGACGTCTTGGTGGTGATCAACGCGATCATCTCGCGCACGGCGATGCGCAGGGCTTCGTCGAGGTCGGCATCGAACCCCATGCTGAGATAATGGGTTGGCGTTTCGGCACGCGGCAACTTGGCCAGGGGCTCGCCATTGGCCTTGTGGACGATGAACTTGAACGTGCCGGTCAGCGCGGTTTCGAGGGCGGTGACGCAAACCTCGCCATCACCTTGTGTGCCATGGCCATCGCCGCAGGAGAACAAGGCGCCACGTGCCCATACCGGCAGGAACAGCGTGCTGCCGGCGGTGAGTTGCCTGTTGTCCAGATTGCCGCCGTGCAGGCGGGGTTCCCGTGATGAGAGTTCCCCATAAGCCGGAGGAGGCGCAACGCCCATGACGCCGAAGAACGGGTTGAGCGACAGCTTCGGCCCCCAGGGCAGCCGGGCAGTTCCCGCCGCCTGATCGATGGGGATGTGGGTAAGGACCCGCTGCGCCATGATGAAATCGCCCGGCAGCGTACCGTCGAACGGTTCGATGGCGTTGAAACCCCAGTCCGCGCCGAGCGCGATATCGAGAATCTGCACTTCGAGAAGATCGTTTGGCTCGGCGCCGGATATTGCGACCGGGCCGGTGAGCAGATGGCCCCATCGGAGCGGTAGGTGGGCATCGTTGATGGCGCGCAGGGCCGGCGACACGGTCATGCCCGAACCCTCAGGTGGATAGAGCTCGGCCAGCCCGGTGAGGCACTCGATGGTTACCGTCGCGCCTGACTCCACTGTCGCTATCGGCGGAATTCGCGCGTCGAAGCGGCCCCACTGAACCGTCTCCGGGGTAGCTGGAATCATGTGATAAGACATCAGGCCTCCACGCCGTCACAGAGAAGGATGCGAATGATGATCCTACATTTGTGACAGAGATGTGTGGAGGAGACAAGAGGTCAGACTTTTGACGTCTGTCCCATTGACGCGTTAATTTTTTGATGCCAGTTTGGCCCTAACGAGCGAGAAAATGCTTTGAACGATATCAATTCCACCGATCTTGGAGCGAAGATCTGGGCGTCGAACGCCCGGCGCGAGGACCTCGTGCAGCGCGTTGCCAATGCATTGCGCGAGCAGATTTTGTCCGGCCAGATGCCGGCCGGCACCAAGCTGATTCCTGAAGCAGAGTTCGCCAAAAACCTCGGCATCAGCCGCCCGAGCCTGCGGGAAGCGATCCGTATCCTGGCCCGCGAAGGGCTGATCCTGGTCAAGCACGGCGTCGGCACTTTCGTTACCGATGCCAAGAAGCCGATGTTGAATTCGCTCGAACTGATGCGCTCGATGACCGACGTCATCCGCGCCTCGGGCGGCGAGCCCGCCAGCCGTGACCTTGCAATCGACCTGATCGATGCCCCGGCCGACATCGCTGAAGAGCTGGATCTGACGCCGGGCACCAAGGTCGGCCGCATCTCGCGCGTTCGCCTGATCAGCGACAAGCCTTTCGTCGTCGCTCGCGAATATCTGGTGCTCGACGGCCAGCAGCGCAGCTTCGACACCCTCAAGGGGTTCACGGGCGGCTCGCTCTATGAATTCATGCGCGTCAATTTGGGCGTGTCGATCTCGCACAGCACGTTGCGCATGTCGGCCGTGGCTGCCGATGCGGCGATGGCGCAGGTGCTCGGGCTGGGTAAGAAGGCGCCGCTGCTGCTCATGCGCGAACTGCATTTCGGCTTCGATGGGCAGCCCGCCCTGCTGGCCATCAACTACCACAACACCGAAGTGGTCGAGTTCACCTCCATGCGAGCAGGTATGGTCATATGAGTCACGTGCCGTTTTGTACGATCGGTAACATCAGCATTGATGATCTGGTTTTCGAGGATGGATCAACGATGTGGAAGGTACCGGGCGGCAACGCGGTGTACTCGGCCCTTGGCATCGCGGTGTGGCAGGAACGGCCGGCGGTCATCGCGCCCGTCGGCCCCGAATACCCCACCGAAGCGGTCGGCGGCCTGATCGATCTTTCATATTGCCGTCCGATCGAACGTACGTTGCGGAACTGGGGCCTCTACGAAGAGGAAGGCACCCGAATTTTCACCTTCCGCACCAAGACGCGGAACTGGGCGGACTTCAGCCCCGTAGCGGCGGACCTCGACAGCTTCACCTGCGATTTCGCCCATCTGGCGCCGCTGCGCTGGGAAATGCAGATCGAACTCGCCCGGCTGTTGCGGCAGAACGGCACGCGCGTGATTTCGGTCGACCCGGATGACCGCTACCTGCACGAACTCGAGCACTCGACGATGATGGGCCTGCTCAACACGGTCGATCTCTTCGTTCCCAGCAAGCAGGACGTAGAAGCGCTGTTGCCGAATACAACGCCCCTGGATGCCTTGCGTTACCTGCGGCACGCGGCACCGGACCTGCCGATGATCGCCATCAAGCTCGGTGACTGTGGAGTAATCATGCACTCGGCCGGCTCGTCCGACTATTACGAGGTGCCAACCGTCGCCGAAGAAGTCGTCGATACGACTGGCGCGGGCGATGCATTCTCCGGCGGAGCCCTCACCGGCTATGCCAAGACCCGATCACCGATCGAAGCAATGCTATGGGGCTCGGTTTCAGCCTCATTCGCTGTCGCTGCCATGGGCCCGGCGGGCCTGGTAGCGGCCAAGCCTGCGGAGGCCCGGTCACGACTGGAGCGCCTTCGACCCAGGTTGGATGCCCACGCGCTCTGATCCGAGCGCACAAAGAACTGAAAGCTAGGAGTTTGCGAGTGGAAAACGAAAAAACCGTCATGTTGCGCGAAGTTGCGATGCAGCCTGACTTTGTGAAGACCAATATCGATGTGATGTTGGCAGATATGCGCAAGATGGTTGCTACCCGCGACCCGGGAACGCTTGAGCACGGCTTCATGATCGGCTGCGGCGACAGCTATTGCGCCGCACTGGCAGCACGCCAGTATATGATGAAGGCGACCGGCAAGTTCGTGGAGCCTGTCGAAGCCCTCGAATTTTCCCGGTACCTGGTAGGCGACCTGCCTGCCAATTCCTTCGTCTTCGGCGTCTCAAATTCGGGCACCGTTTCGCGCACCATCGAAGGCGTGCGCCTGGCCCGCGACAAGGGTGCCTGGACGTTCGCAGTGACCGTCAGCGCCGACAACAAGCTGGCGCAGACCGCCGAGACGCTGATCCGCGTCAACGCGACGCCCAACATCAAGGAACTGCCGAACGGCACGCGCGTCGTGACGCCCGGCAGCATCACCTATACCGCGAGCATGCTCGGCCTGTTCGTGGCCGCAATTGCGATCGGCGAACGGCTTGGCAATCTCGATGCGGCAAAATCCAAGCAGATGGTTGCCGACCTGCATGCGACGGCTGCCGCGATGGCCGTGGCCGACAAGTCGGTGCTGCCGCTGGCCACCAAGCTCGCTCCAACCTTCACCGCCGACCGCCAAACCGTGATCCTCGGCGGCGGCCCGAACTACGCCACCGCCTATTTCGGCATGGCGAAGTGGTTCGAGGGCCTGACCCGTCCGGCACACCTTAGCCAGCTCGAGGAGTGGGCGCACGAGCACTACTTCATGACCGGCGAGAAGACCGACACCATCATCATCCTGCCGCCGGGCCCCGGCCGCGAGCGTGGCCTGGAACAGGCCCGTGCCGCCCGTGAAATGGGTTCGCGCGTCATCATCATCGGCGAAACCGGCGATGCCGAGTGCGAAGCGGCGTCGGACATTTACTTCGCTATGCCGGCCGGCATTCCGGAGGCATTGACCCCGTTCGTCTACAAGCTGCCGTTTGAATATCTCAGCTGCGAAGTGTCGCGCCTGCAGAACATCGCCTTCCTCGGTTTCGATAATCTGCGTCGCCAGGAAATCAACTTCCGCCAAATCTTCAATTCGGCGGAAACCAAGAGCGCACAGAAGGCGAGTGCGTAATGAGCCAACTCCTCGAAATCATTGCTTCGGGGCGGAAACCGGTCATCGGCATGGTGCAGCTTCCTGCACTGGCCGGTGGCTCCGGCTACCGGGGCGGCGGCTTCGCGCCGGTCCTCGAAAGCGCAATGTCGGAAGCCAGCATCCTCAGCGACAACGGCGTTGACGTGCTGATGATCCAGAACCTCGGCGACATTCCAGTCGATGCGCATGCAACGAACGTCCAGGTCGCCTGGATGACCCGGGTCGTGGCCGAGGTGCGCAACAAGTTCGGACGGCCGGTTGGCATCAACCTGCTCGAAAACGATGCAGAGGCGATGTTTGCCATCGCTTCTGCCGCGGAAGCCGACTTCGTCCGCATCAAGATCTATGTCGGCGCGATGATGACGCCTTTCGGCGTCGAAACGGCGCAGGCGCATGTGGCGATCAAGGCCCGCAACAGCTGGAATGCCGAAAAGGTCGGGATTTTCGCTGACGTGCACGATCGCACCGGCACGCCGATCTCAAGCGGCGGCTTCATCGAGGATGTCGAGTTCGCGGTGCGGCTGGGCATGGCCGATGGGTTGGTGATCACCGGCAAGACCTACGAACAGACGCTGCAGATGGTCGGACAAGCCCGCGAAAAATATCCGCGCGTGCCGATCCTCGTGGGTGGCAGCGTCACCAAGCAGAATTTTGGGGAAGTGGTGAAGACCGCGGATGGCGCGATCGTCAGCACTTCAATGAAGGACTCGGGCAGTGCCGTCGGCACATTCGTCCCGAGCAAGGTCAGAGAATTCATGGCCGTCGCAAAAGGTGTACAAGCCCGGCCGGAATAAAATGCGGGCACTAGCCGCCAAATAAGAAGCGCCGCCTGCACAACCAGTAAACAGGGTGTCTCCATGTCTAGATTTGGTCTCAAATACGGTCTCGCAGCACTAGCAGTCACTGTTCTGGCGTCGGTCGCGCCGGCCTTTGCGGGCCCCCGCGTCGCGATGATTACCTCCGAATCCGGCCTCGGCGACAAGTCGTTCAACGACATGATGCTGCAGGGCATGGAGAAGGCAAAGAAGGATTTTGGTGCCGACTTCGTCGTCATCCAACCCCGAGCCGTCTCTGACTTCCAACCCCAGATCGCACGCGCCGCGGCCCAGGGTTTCGACATCATCATCGGTTCGTCATTCGATATGATCGGGCCGATGCAAGCGGTCGCCAAGGCATTTCCCGACCAGAAATTCGGCCTTGTCGACGTGGGTCCCGATCCGATTGCGCCCAACGTGGTCAGCACCGTGACGAAGGACTGGGAGGGTTCGTTCCTCGTCGGCTACATTGCCGCCAAGACGAGCCAGACCGGCACGATCGGCTTTGTGGGCGGCAAGGAT
>JAQGKB010000007.1 GCA_028290345.1 Hyphomicrobiales bacterium
GCTATCGCCGGGCCTATCCGTCCGTCGACGTCACTGCCATCGAGGACAATGGCGAGTATCTCGAGCACCTGCTGATCGGCGGCGAACTCGACGTTGCGGTGATGGTGAGCTCGAACCTGCGCGACCGCACGGCGCTGCAGGCAGAAATCCTCGAGACTTCGCCCTACCGATTGTGGCTGCCACTCGGGCACCGCCTGACCGGGGCCGATATCATCACCATCAGCGATATCGCAGCCGAACCGCTGATCATGCTCAACGTCGACGAAACCGAGGAGAATACCGGGAAGTTGCTGGCGGCCTTTGGCGCCAAACCGCATGTGGCCTTCCGCACCCGCTCGGTGGAAGCGGTGCGAAGCCTTGTCGCCACCGGCGCCGGCATCGCATTGTTGCCCGATCTGGTCTATCGGCCGTGGTCGCTGGAAGGGGACCGGATCGAGAGCCGCGACGTCTCCGGAGCCTTGCCGGTGGTGCAGGTGGGGCTGGTCTGGCGGCGCGGTTCCAGCCTGCCGCAGGCGGCGCGCGATTTCATTGGCCTCGCCCAGACGCAGCACCATTCCAGGCAAAGATCGTAACGTGGTATCGATTTTTCCGATAATGACCCTCTGCCGAATAAAATTGT
The DNA here is from genome assembly GCA_028290345.1 of Hyphomicrobiales bacterium. GTDB lineage: Bacteria > Pseudomonadota > Alphaproteobacteria > Rhizobiales > Devosiaceae > JAQGKB01. The sequence goes on from JAQGKB010000007.1 coordinate 620, forward strand.
GAATGCTAACAGGCCGTCTAAGCTGAGTCTTGAATGGGGCGAGCTGGCATGCGTCGACCGCGCAAGGCAACGGGGAGACGTGAAGATGAAAGCAGTTTTCAGGAAGTCCATGGCCTTCGCCGTGGTGGCGGTATTCTCTGGCCAGGCGATGGCTCAGCAAGCGATGACTGCGGTGGGCGCCGGCGAGGGGCAGCTCAACATCGTCGCCTGGCCCGGATACATCGAGCGCGGCGAAAGCGATGCCGCCTATAATTGGGTCACCGATTTCGAAGCATCCAGCGGCTGCAAGGTCAATGTAAAGACCGCCGCCACCTCCGACGAGATGGTGACGCTGATGAACCAGGGCGGCTTCGATCTGGTGACCGCCTCGGGCGATGCGTCACTGCGGCTGGTCGCCGGCAAGAAGGTGACGCCGGTCAATACCGATCTGATCCCGAGCTGGTCGACGGTCGACCCGCGCCTCAAGGATGGCGCCTGGTTCAGCGTGGGCGGCAAGCACTACGGCGTGCCTTATCAGTGGGGCCCCAACGTATTGATGTACAACACGAAAGTGTTCAAGGACGCGCCCAAGAGCTGGAATGTGGTGTTCGAGAAGCAGGACCTGCCGGATGGCAAATCCAATGCGGGCAGGGTGCAGGCCTATGATGGCCCGATCTACATCGCCGATGCCGCCAACTATTTGATGACCGCCAAGCCGGAGCTCGGCATCAAGGACCCGTACGAATTGAACGAGGATCAGTATGCGGCTGCCTTGGCGCTGCTCAAGGGCCAGCGCGCGCTCGTTGGCCGCTATTGGCACGATGCCGCAGCGCAGGTCGATGACTTCAAGACCGAGGGCGTCGTCGCCTCGAGTTCATGGCCGTTCCAGGTCAATACGCTCCAAGCCGACAAGCAGCCGGTGGCCTCGACCCTTCCGGTGGAAGGCGCCACCGGCTGGGCCGATACCACGATGCTGGCGACGGACGCGGCGCATCCCAACTGTGCGTACAAGTGGATGGAGCATTCGCTCAATCCGAAGGTGCAGGGCGACGTCGCGGCCTGGTTCGGCTCGGTACCGGCCGTACCGGCGGCCTGTAAGGCCAGCGATCTGCTCGGGGCCACGGGTTGCGCCACCAACGGCTTCGACAATTTCGACAAGATCAAATTTTGGAAGACCCCAACCACACAGTGCTCGGCGGGAACCTGCGTGCCGTATTCGCGCTGGGTATCGGATTTCATCGCGGTGATGGGCGGGTAGGCTTGGTGCAATTCATCCTCGTGGTTCGAGGCGCGCAAGAGCGCGCACCTCACCATGAGGATGAATGAGAGGGGGGCGTAATTCGCTCCCTGGGGTGCCAGAAGTAGCCCTCATCCTGAGGTGCGCGCCCTTTCGCGCCTCGGAGGGCGAGGGCGTGGCACAGCGATACAGATGAAAGTGATTGGAACCCGAGCTATGACTGCTGCCGTCTCGCTCCGATCGGTTTCGCGCCATTTCGGCCCGGTCAAGGCGATGGACAAGGTCGATCTCGAGATCGTGCCCGGCGAGTTCTTTGCCATGCTCGGTCCGTCGGGTTCGGGCAAGACCACGTGCCTGCGCGTCATTGCCGGGTTCGAGCAGCCGACCTCCGGCAGCATTGCGATCTTCGGCGAGGATGCGACTGGGGTTCCGCCATACCGGCGCAACGTCAATACGGTGTTCCAGGATTACGCGCTGTTCCCGCATTTCAACGTCATCGAGAACGTCGCCTATTCGCTGATGCTGCGAAAGGTGCCGAAGCCGGAGCGCTTGCGGCAGGCCGGCGAGGCGCTGGAACTGGTGAAACTCTCCGGCTATGGCGAACGGCGGCCGGCGCAGTTGTCGGGCGGGCAGCGGCAGCGCGTCGCGCTGGCGCGCGCCATTGTCAACCGGCCCAGCGTGTTGCTGCTCGACGAGCCGCTGGGCGCGCTCGACCTGAAGCTGCGCGAGAACATGCAGGAGGAACTGAAAAGCCTGCAGCGCACGCTCGGCATCACCTTCATCTTCGTTACCCACGATCAGGGCGAGGCGCTGTCGATGGCCGACCGCGTCGCGGTGTTCAGCGAGGGCAGGGTGATGCAGGTGGGCTCGCCCGAGGAGATCTACACAAAACCCAATTCGCGCTTCGTGGCCGATTTCGTCGGCTCATCCAACGTGTTGCCGCCGGCCTTCGTCGAAGGTGTCGCGGGCGTGCGGCGCTGGGCCAGCCTGCGCCCGGAAGCCATCCGGGTGGGGCCGCCGGATGTCGGCAGACCCTGCGCCACGATGGTTTCGCGCATCTACCTCGGTTCGAGCACGCGTCTGATGCTAGACCTCAACGGCACGCGGCTGCATGCGCTGGTTCCCTCGGGGCCGAATGTGCCGCTGCAAGGCGCTCAGGTCGCCGTAGAGTTTGACGCCTCTGCGCTCCATCTGATGGAGGGTGAGGGATGAGCGCCGACTCCGCCAACGGCCACGTCATTCTGGCCCAGCGGCCCGGATGGTCGGGCCGGGTCTCGGACCTGTTCTGGCGCCGCCCGAACCTGCTGATCGTTTTGATGCTGGCGCTGCCAGTGCTCTGGCTCGGCGTCGTCTATCTCGGCTCGCTGCTTACGCTCTTGATCCAGAGCTTTTATTCGCTGGACGATTTTTCCGGCCTGATCATCCACGAGTTCACCCTCAAAACCTACGCCGAACTGCTGCGCCCCTCCAACTTCGATATCATCGTGCGCACGGTGGTGATGGCAGCGCTGGTGACCTTCGCCTCGGCGATCATCGCCTTTCCGATCGCCTACCTGGCGGCGCGCTATCTGCGGGGGAAATGGAAGGCGCTGTTCTATCTCGGCGTCATGCTGCCGCTGTGGTCGAGCTATCTGGTAAAAGTTTATGCCTGGAAGCTGATCCTCGCCAAGGAGGGCATCCTCACCTGGCTGTTCGGCGTGCTGCATATCACCCCGGTGCTCGACGCCATCCTCGCGGTTCCGGCTATTGGCGGCAATTCGCTGTCGGTCAGCTATATCGGCACGTTCCTCGTCTTCGTCTATATCTGGCTGCCCTACATGATCCTGCCGACCCAGGCGGCGCTGGAGCGGGTGCCGCTCAACCTGATCGACGCTTCGTCCGATCTTGGCGGCAGGCCGTGGCAGACGTTCCGGCACGTGATCCTGCCGCTGGCGCTGCCGGGGATCATTGCCGGCTCGATCTTCACCTTCTCGTTGACGCTGGGCGATTACATCATCCCGCAGATCGTCGGCTCGTCGCGGCTGTTCATCGGCCAGGTGGTCTATGCGCAGCAGGGCACCGCCGGCAACATCCCGCTCGCAGCCGCCTTCACCGTAGTGCCGATCGTCATCATGGGCTTCTATCTTTGGATGGCGAAGCGCCAGGGGGCCTTCGATGCGCTCTGATGTCGCGCGCGCGCCGCTGGGCCTGAAACTGGCCGCCGCCGCTGGGTTGAGCTTCCTGCTCGCGCCGCTGCTGATCATCTTCGTTTATGCCTTCACCACCGAGGAAAAGAGCTTTGTCTGGCCGCCACCCGGGCTGACTCTGAAGTGGTTTGCCGTGACCTGGGGCCGGCCCGATGTTTGGGCGGCGCTGAGCCTTTCGGTGCAGGTCGCAGCGGTTTCTACCGCTGTTGCGCTGGTCCTCGGCACGCTCTGCGCCGCGGCCGTCAGCCAGAGCCGGTTCTTCGGGCGCGAGACGATTTCGCTGCTGGTGATCCTGCCCATGGCGCTACCGGGCATCATCACCGGGATTGCGCTGCGCTCGGCGTTTTCGCTGCTGGAGATCCCGTTTTCGTTCTGGACCATCGTGCTGGGCCACGCGACGTTTTGCATCGTCGTGGTCTACAATAACGCCGTGGCCCGCTTCCGGCGCACCTCGGGTTCGCTGATCGAGGTCTCGATGGACCTCGGCGCGGATGGCTTCCAGACCTTTCGCTACATCATCCTGCCCAATATCGCGACGGCGCTGCTCGCCGGCGGCATGCTGGCGTTCGCGCTGAGCTTTGACGAGGTGATCGTCACCACCTTCACCGCCTGGCAGCAGCAGACCTTGCCGTTGTGGATGCTGGAGGAACTGATCCGGCCGCGGCAGCGCCCGGTGACCAATGTGGTGGCAATGGTGGTGGTTTTGGTGACGCTGCTGCCGATCCTCGGCGCGTTTTATTTGACGCGCGACGGGGATCAGGTGGCGGGGGCGGGGAAGTGAGGGACTTGCTGGCGCCTGTGGTGGTGCCACCCCCTCCCCAGCCCTCCCCACAAGGGGGAGGGTGCTTGCCGGTGATTGGGATAGGTCGGTGCCGCAACCCGGTCCTGCACCCTCCCCCTTGTGGGGAGGGTTGGGGAGGGGGTGGCACAATCGAAAACCCTGGTAGGAGGACCAAGAAATGCACACCAATATGCTGATCGGCTCGCGCTTCGAACCCGGCACCGAAGCGGCCGAAAAGATCCTCAACCCCAGGACCGGCGAGTTGATCCTCGAACTGCCCGAGGCCTCCGCCGGCCAGATCGATGCCGCGGTCGATGCGGCGGAATCCGCGTTCAAAAGCTGGTCGCGTACCAGCCCGTCGCAGCGCTCCGCCTATCTGCTCAGGATCGCCGATGCGATCGAGCGGGATGCGGCGGGGTTTGCGGCGCTCGAGGCGCTCAATTGTGGAAAGCCGATCAACGCGGTGCTGAACGATGAAATACCGGCGATCGTCGATTGCTACCGGTTTTTTGCCGGCGCGGTGCGCTCGATGCCGGCGGTGGCGGCGGGTGAGTATTTGCCGGGCCATACCTCGATGGTGCGGCGCGATCCGATCGGCATCGTCGGATCGATTGCGCCATGGAATTATCCGCTGATGATGATGGCTTGGAAGTTGGCGCCGGCGATTGCGGGCGGCAATACCGTGGTGTTCAAGCCGTCCGAGCAGACGCCGCTGACGGCGCTGAAGCTGGCGAAGGTCTTCGCCGAAATTTTGCCCGAGGGTGTGGTCAATGTCATCCTGGGGCGCGGTGATACTGTCGGTAACGCGCTGATAAATCACCATAAAATCAACATGATCTCGATCACCGGCGACGTCGCCACCGGCAAGAAGGTGCTGCAGGCGGCGTCGAAAACGGTCAAGCGCACGCACCTCGAACTCGGCGGCAAGGCGCCGGTCATCGTCTATGACGATGCCGATATCGATGCGGTGGTCAGTGGCCTCCGCGCCTTCGGCTTCTACAATGCCGGGCAGGATTGCACGGCGGCCTGCCGCATCTATGCCGCCGGCAAGGTCTACGACAACCTAGTGGCCGACCTGTCGTCGGCGGTTTCGACGATCCAGTACAACCAGGCCGACGACACCAGCAACGAGATCGGGCCGTTGATCTCGCGGCGGCAGCGCGATCGGGTCGCGAGCTTTGTCGAGCGGGCGTCGGAGTTGCCGCACATCAGCATAACCACCGGCGGGCAGGCCTCGGGCGAGCGCGGGTTTTACTACCAGCCCACCGTTGTCGCCGGGGCGCTGCAGAATGACGAGATCGTGCGGCGCGAGGTGTTCGGGCCGGTGGTGTCGATCACCCGGTTCTCGGAGCCGGACGAGGCCGTGGCATGGGCTAACGATTCCGACTACGGCCTTGCCTCATCGGTGTGGACGCGCGACGTCGGCAGGGCGATGGAGACGGCGGCGCGGCTGCAATATGGCTGCACCTGGATCAATACACACTTCATGCTGGTCAACGAAATGCCGCATGGCGGGATGAAGCAATCCGGCTACGGCAAGGACATGTCAGTCTACGCCCTAGAAGACTACACCGCCGTCCGCCACGTCATGATCAAGCACGGCTAGCGCGCCGTGGTCCGGGCCGCTCAGAAATGGTAGTGATAGCCGGCCCCGACATGGGCGTTGGCGCCGATACCCTGGCCAAAGACGCCCGTGGCGTAGAGATCGATTGCGGACTTGTCCGAGACGTTCCAGCTCAGGTGCGCACCAAGCTCACCCCAAACCGGATGGTCGAGGCCCGTAGTCAAGGTACCAAAGCCGAGCGTTGCCACCTTGAGTTCGCTGGCACCGCCGATGGTGGTGCCGACTGCGGCGCGGACGGTCAGATCGACGGATTTGGCGAGCGGGTGAGTCCAGGCGACACCAAGCTTGCTCACGAGTTGGGTATCGGTGCCCGCAGCCACCGAGGCTGGGAACGGATTGCTGGCCGAGAGACTTTCGGAATAGGCCGCCGTCGAGAGCCAGCGGCCTCCGAGTTCGCCCGAAAAGGTCAGTTGGTCGCCAGAGTCGAAATCCTTGGTGAGGCCTGCCCGGCCATAGAGCGCAGCCAGTGTGCCCTGCGTGATGCCGGTGCCGCTGCCGCCCGGATAGGTACGGGTGAGCGAGACATTGCTCAGCAGGTCGAAACTGCCGCCGACCTGGGCAAAGGGCCTGAAACCGCCGAATGCCAGATTGGCATCGTAGCGCAAGGCGATGGAGCCCATCAGGCCGTTGCCGATGTCGGCAGTGCCGAAGCTCGATGTGCCGTCGGCGACACCGCCCGAGACCGACCAACCGTTGCCGATTTCAGCGTGGCCGCGAACGCCGCCGACAACGCTGCCCACCAGACCCAGGGCGCCGATCTGATTACCGTCATTGCTGCGATCGAGGTCGCCGCTGAGGATGCCGGCATAGGCGTCGTTCTGGATCGCGGCTGCCTGCCGCGCCTTGCCCAGGGTATCGACCGAGGCCTGCTGTTCGGCTTGGTTTGTCAGCCCGCCGATGCCGTCGGAATAGTAGACGAGGTAGGCCAGGCCGTTGAACGTGTCATTCGCTGCGATATAGTCGCCGTTGGCGGAAATGCCCATAGCTTCGCTCAATGAGATGCCGGTCATGTTGACCCCGGCATTCAGCATCAGCGTGTTGAGGTCGGACATGGTGCCGTTGGCGTAGCGGAAGGCATGGCTGAAAAAGTTGCCGGCAAGGGCGCTCGTGCCTACGATCACCGAACCGTCGGCATTGACGGCCCAGGCTGTGCCAGTTGTTCCGCCCAATGACCCAAGATCGGTTTGGGTGGCAAATCCCGGGCCTGTCCAACTTGTCGGATGCGATACTGTAAAACCGACACCGTCCGCGGTGCCTACAATGGTCGACCCGTCCGCACTTATGCCCCAGGCTGCGGAAATCAGACCCGTGGTGCCGAGATCCTGGGCGGTGCCGCCCTGCCAATACAACGCATGCTGCTTGGCATCGAAGCCGTCGCCCCTACCAACGACGATGGTGCCGTCACCAGAGACTCCATTGGCAGAGGCGGTGCCGCCCGGTACGAGAGTGCCCAGGTCGGTGAGGGTGCTCCAGTTGGGACCGCTCCACTGTACTGCGTGTGAGGTGGTAAATGTGGCCTCGCTATAACCAACGACGATTGAGCCATCGGCGTTGACCGCAGTGGCGCCGTTCCCCTGGATACCGGTCAAAACCGGGAGATAATAGATATTGCCGCCTTGCAACACGAAGGCGCTGTCGCCGACACCAGCGACAAAATGGTCTCCAACGATGGTAAAGCCGTCGGCGCTAATTGCGTTGGCCGAAGAAAATTGACCGGTTGCTGGAATGAGCGTCAGAGCGCCAGTCGATGACCACGAGGCTGCCGAGGAACTGTTACTGTATAGTATGGAAACGCCCACGAGGATCGAGCCATCTCCGCTGATCCCCCGAGTTCGGACGAAGCCGGGGGCGGGTGGGTTCTCCAAAAGGGTAACCGCTCCGGGCCCAGCGAGCGCGGTGGCTGTCGACAGGGAAATCATCGCGCTGCTCCCCAACAGCACGAGCGCAATCTGCCTGGACATTGAACGGGGCATGGCAGTCCTTTGGGCGAGAGTCGTATTGCGCTCAAATAGCCATGCCTTCCGACCCCTGTCTTGGGCAGGAAAGCATCAGTATTGTCCTGGATGGTGCTGCAGCCGAATTTGTGCCGCCTGTCCGATCGCGGCAACAGTGAGCGGTTGTCCCGGCCGCCAGCAAACAAAAAGCCGCTTGCCAGGTTTGGGGGCGCAGGCAAGCGGCTTTGCCGGGATGGTCTAGCCGGCGGCTAAGTAACTGGCAAAGCACGGAATGGTTCCCCGGCAATGGGGAAAAAAGGTCGCCCGGGCGACTGGCGGTGACCCGGGCGACCCTGTCGTCAGGCGCCGAAGCGGACCAGGAGCCCGCTTCGGCGACAAGAAAAGTCGTTCGCGCGGCGCAGGTTCCGGCGCGCTGCGGCACTGTATGGAAGCGTACCTTGAGCGCGAGTTTACGCATGTCTCACGGCGCCAGCGCAGCCGTTTCCAGCTTGACACCTGATTATGACGTTATAACCTATTTCCACTAAAAGAGGTGAAGCGGGGATCTCCCGCCATGGAGGGAAAAATGA
>JAQGKB010000039.1 GCA_028290345.1 Hyphomicrobiales bacterium
CCCGTTGACCGCACCCTTCGCTCCCAGCGCGCTGGTCAGCGTGTTTCTCGTCGGGTTCAGCGTCGCCATCGCCACCGCGCTGCAGACCCGGCTGATGGATGTGGCCGCCGACGGCCAAACGCTGGCGGCAACGCTCAACCACGCCGCCCTGAACACCGCCAACGCGCTCGGCGCCTTGCTGGGTGGCGCTGCGATTTCGGCCGGTTTCGGCTGGGGTTCGACCGGCACCGTCGGAGCTGGCCTCGCCGCCTGCGGCCTCGTTCTCTTTGGCGTTTCGCTCGCCCTGGAGCGGCGCGCCGGCACGTGGGAGCCGCTGACCGGATCCGCGTAGCCTCGGACCTCCGGCGTCATCCGGTCTTGTTCACGGCCTCGAAAGGGGTTTCTGGCTAGACCTGAAGCGGTCAGGCTGCAGGAGATTCGTCATGGGCAATGTGAGGCTTCAACTCAGGGCGTCGTTGCTGGCCTTTGCGATCTTCGCCATATCGACCACGCTGCTGTTCCTGCTTGTTCAGGGCTTCCGCAACGTAGCGGCGGCGCTGCCGCTGCCCAAGCGCCTGCCCACGTTTTCGCCACTCGATGCCATCGCCGCGGTGCTCGATATGCGGCCCTTTATCGTCCTGGGTGCCGGTATCCTGCTGGCGGCTGCGCTGGCGCTGCTGGTGCGAAGTACTCTGCTGGATCGCGGACTGCAGATGCTGGCAAGCATGCTGGCGCTGGTCTTGGCCTCGATCATCGGCGTCATCGTTGCCTTCAGCGCGCTCCTCGCGATTTCCGAGCACCGGCTGGTTATCCCGCCGGGCGCCGTTCCCGCCGCGATCTGCTTTGCCGTCGTGCTGGTGGCCAGCTTTGCCACCATCGAAAGCTTGCGGCGCTCGCTGCTGGTGCGCTCTTTCATGGTGCTTGCCCTGATCGTCGGCGCGCCGCTGGTGCTGATCTACGGCATGTAGCGCGACTGCGGCTCAGGCGAACCGCTCCTTTGCACGTTCCTTGGCTTTTGCTGCCTCGACCGCACGATCGCGCGGCGGCGCGGTGGTTTCCAGCGCGACCAGCAGCTTCCGCGCGGCGATGGTGATTTCGTCGATGGCGTGTTCGAATGCCGCCTCGTTTTTCTTCGAGGGGTGGGTGAAACCGCTGAGCTTGCGGACGAATTGCAGCGCTGAGGCGTGTATTTCATCGCCGGTCGCCGGCGGCTCGAAGTTGAACAGGGTGCGGATGTTGCGGCACATGGAAGAAGCTCCTCAAGAACGGTGAAGCGCAATGTGGAGTGGCAAGGTTGGCATTTGAGGGTGGTAGAACACAAGTCCCTCCGCTCAATCCAGCGCGGCGAGGCGCTCCCGCCGGTTCAATAGATAGCGGCGAGCCGCCGCGTCCCTCGAGAGGCCAATAGCGATCGTGAGCGCCTCGTGTGCCTCGGCCAACCGTCCGGCCGCGGCGAGGAGTTGGCCGCGCGCCGCCCAATAGGGTTGGTAGTCGACCATGCGCTTGTCCGCCGCAAGCAGCTCGATTTCAGCCAATGCGACAGCCGGGCCCTCGATTTCGGCAAGCGCGACGGCGCGGTTAAGTGCAACGACCGGTGAGCCGGTCAGCGCCAGCAGGTGGTCATAGAGGGCAACCACTGCCAGCCAATTGGCGGCGCCGAACACACGCCGCGCCGTGTGGGCTGACTGGATCGCTGCTTCGATCTGATAGCGGCCGCTCGGCCCGCCAGAATTGGCTGAGTGCAATAACTCCTCGGCGATATCGATTTGCTGGCCATCCCAGAGACTTGTGTCCTGTTCGTCCAAGGGGACATAGGCACCGTCGCCATCGCGGCGGGCTGCGCGCCGGGATTCCGTATAAAGCATAAGGGCGAGCATGCCCTTGGCTTCTGGCTCGCCCGGCAGCAGCGAGACGATGAGCCGGCCAAGCCAGATGGCCTCGTCGACGGGACTGTTGGCACCGCTGTCGAGCTCCCCCCAGCCCTTGGCATAGGCGGCGTAAATCGCCCCCAGGACAGCATCGAGCCTTTCCGGCAGCTCTTCCCGTTCCGGCACGCGGAAGGGAATGTCGGCGTCCTTGATCCGCGCCTTGGCGCGTACCAGGCGCTGTGCCATGGCGGTGGGCGGGATCAGGAACGCGGCGGCGATGTCCACGGTGGTGAGTCCGAGGACCGTCTGCAGGATCAGCGGTGCCCGCATGCCGCGTTCGATCTCGGGGTGCGCGCAAGCGAACATCAGCGCCAACCGCCGGTCGGGGATGGCGTCACTCGTGGCCGATGCGGCATCGATCTCGTCGATCATGAGCTTCACATGTTTCTCGCCCTCGGCGCGGGTCTGCCGCCGCCGCACTTCGTCGGTCTGGCGTCGGCGGGCTACGGTCAGCAACCAGGCGTCCGGATTGGCCGGCACGCCGTCGGCTGGCCACATGCGCAACGCTGCCGCGAACGCCTCGGCCAGCGCGTCCTCGGCACCGGCCAGGTCGCGGGTTCGGGCGGCGATTATGGCTAGGAGACGGCCATAGCTTTCAAGTGCTACTCGCTCGGCGGCCCTGTGCGCCT
>JAQGKB010000050.1 GCA_028290345.1 Hyphomicrobiales bacterium
TCTCGGGGCAGTGGCGATCAGCGCCTGGGCCGCAGCCGAAGCTGCCCAAATCTTTCCAGCCGCACTGCTCGATCGCGCCACGTCCCTTCTCGATCAGTCGCATCCGATCGAAACCCTCGCCTGCGCCTGGGCGCTCACGGCGGCGCTGGCGGCCGAGCCGCTGGGCGATACGACAGCATTGCGGGAGCGAGCGACGGCCCGCCTTCTCGGCGGCCAGGGCAAATCAAACCTCTTTCCCCACACATTGCCCGGGCGTGGCTGGGCACGGGCGCATATCGGCAGCTTTGACGATCAGGTCTATCCCATCCAGGCCCTGGCTCGCCTCGCCGCCGCCCATGGCGATCGCGAAGCGCTCGCGGCGGCCGACGCCTGCGCGGCGCAAATCTGTGCGCTGCAAGGCGCCGCCGGACAGTGGTGGTGGCACTACGATGTGCGCGATGGGTCGGTCGTCGAAGGCTACCCGGTCTATAGCGTTCACCAGCACGCCATGGCGCCGATGGTTTTGCTTGACCTGCTCGAAGCCGGCGGCCAAGCGCACTGGCAGTCCATCGTCAAAGGCCTTGGCTGGCTCGATGCTCGCCCAGAGACCTCGGCGCCCTTGGTTTCCGAGGCTGACGGCGTCATCTGGCGCAAGGTCGGTCGGCGCGAACCGGCAAAAGCAGCTCGCAAGCTTTCGGCCATCACCACGGCCCTGAAGCCCGGTTGGCATCTGCCCGGATTGGACATCGCCTTCCCGCCAAACCGTTTCGATTACGAGTGCCGGCCCTACGAATTCGGCTGGCTGCTCTATGCCTGGCGATCGGGCGGCACCCTCGAGAAACTGCGCGCGGCGCGGGCGGGTGCCCATGTCTGAGCTGCAGAACCAGCAGGGGGCCGCGCTGCCCCGCCAACTGATGTTTGGTCTCTATATCGATCCGCTGCGCATGGATGAGGCCTTGGCCCGGTGCGAGCGGGCCCTTACCACCCGCCGGCCGATGCTGCTCGGCGTGCTCAACGCCGCTAAGGTGGTCAATCTGCACCGCGACCGGCTGCTGCGCGATTCCCTGCTCGAGTGCGACCTGCTGCTGGCCGACGGGCAGTCGGTGGTCTGGGCCAGCCGGCTGCTGCGCCATCCGCTGCCCGAACGGGTCGCCGGCATCGATATCTTCGAACAATTGCTTGCATTGGCGCACCGCGATTCCCGCTCGGTCTATTTGCTCGGCGCCAAGCCCGACGTCTTGCACCGGCTCGAGCAGCGGATAGCCGAGCGCTGGCCTGGGCTGAAGATTGCCGGCAGCCAGCATGGATATTTCAGCGATGTGGAATCCGAAGCGATCGCAGCCGATATCCGCGGATCCGGCGCCGACATGCTGTTCCTCGGCATGGGCTCGCCGAAAAAGGAGATCTTCCTCGGCAAGTACGGCCCGTCCCTCGGTGTCCCGGTGCTGCATGGCGTGGGTGGGTCGTTCGATATCCTCGCCGGCATCACTCGGCGGGCGCCACTGAGTTGGCAGCGGGCCGGCATGGAATGGGCCTACCGGCTGCTGCAGGAGCCGCGCCGGATGTGGCGGCGCTATCTCATCACCAACACCGCGTTCCTGCTGCTGACCGCCCGCGAGGCGATCTCGCCATCCCCCGCCTTGCGCACCGAAAACACCTCCGAGGCCGACCTTGGCACTGCCCCGTTGACCGGGCCCCAATAGATAGGCAGAAGCACATGAGCGATATCTTCAGCGGCAAGCTCGCAGTCGTCGGATTGGGCTATATCGGCCTGCCCACCGCAACGGTACTGGCAACGCGCGGTATCCAGGTGACCGGCGTCGACATCAATCCCAAGGCGGTCGAAGCCGTATCGCGCGGCGAAGTGCCGTTCGTCGAGCCGGACTTGGCGGTGGCCGTAAGCGGCGCCGTGGCGATGGGGCGGCTCACCGCCTCGAGCAGCGTTCCCGAGGCCGATGCCTATATTATCGCCGTGCCTACCCCCTTCAACCCCGATCACAGCGCCGATCTCTCTTATGTGCAGGCCGCGGCCGAGCAGATCGCCCCCCGGCTGCGGCCAGGCGCTATCGTGGTTTTGGAATCCACCTCACCGCCCGGCACCACCGAAAAGGTCAGCCGCTGGATCGGCGATCTGCGTCCCGACCTTCACATGCCGCACAACGCCGATACGGTCGCCGATATCTCGGTCGCCCATTGCCCGGAGCGGGTTCTGCCGGGCCGCATCATGATCGAAATGATTACCAACGATCGGCTCGTCGGCGGGCTCACCCCCCGCTGTTCCGAACGGGCGGCGACCATCTATCGCGTCTTCGCCCAGGGCGAGATCCTGATCACCGATGCAGCCAGCGCCGAAATGGCAAAGCTAGTGGAAAACGCCTATCGCGATGTGAACATCGCCTTCGCCAACGAGCTTTCGTTCATCGCCGAGGCGCTGCGGCTGGATGTGTGGGAGGTGATCCGGCTCGCCAACCGGCACCCGCGCGTCGATATCCTCAAGCCTGGTCCGGGTGTGGGCGGGCACTGCATTCCGGTTGATCCCTGGTTCATCGTCGCGGCGGCGCCCGAACTGGCGCGGCTGATCCGGACCGCCCGCGAAATCAACGATCGCAAGCCCCATCACGTGGCAGAGCAGGTGGTGGCGAAGGCACAGCGCTTCCGCTCCCCCACCGTCGCCTGCCTCGGGCTGACCTTCAAGGCCAATGTCGATGATATCCGGCAAAGTCCTGCCATCGAGGTCGTAGGCCTGATCGCGGAGGCCTTGCCTGACGTCGAGATCCTGCTGGCCGATCCCTACGTGCCCAGTATTCCGCCTAAGCTTGCGCGCTACGACAATCTGCGCATGGCCCAGGCTGCCGACGCGGTCGAGCGTGCCGATATCATCGTGCTGCTGGTTGAGCACGAGGCCTTCCGGCCTCTGCGCCATACAATTTTCAACGGAAAGGTCGTCTACGACACCCGCGGCGCCTGGCGCTGAGGCGCCGGCTGGTACGATCCAATCACCGGTTCAAAATCCCGCACCCGCTCGGACAGCCCGAAGAAGTGTTCGATCGCCTGCACGCAGCGGTCCGAGGCATGCCCGTCGCCATAGGGGTTCACCGCGTGCGCCATGGCATTGTAGGCCGTCCGGTCGGTGAGGAGCGTCGAGACCTCGCGCACGATCCTGTCCTCGTCGGTGCCGACCAGCCGCACGGTGCCGGCCTGCACCGCCTCCGGCCGCTCCGTCGTTTCGCGCATCACCAGCACCGGTTTGCCGAGGCTCGGCGCCTCCTCTTGCACCCCGCCGCTATCGGTCAATACGATCTCCGATCCCAGCATCGCCTGCACGAAATCGCTGTAGACCAGCGGGGCCGTGATCACCACGTTCTCAAGGCCCTCTAATTGCGGCAACAGCACGTCCCGCACCACGGGGTTCAGGTGCGCCGGCAGCAGCAGCATCACATCGGGAAAATCCCTGGCGATGCGCGCCATCGCCCGCGCCGCGCGCGCCATCGGTTCGCCCCAGGATTCACGGCGATGCGCGGTAATGAGGATGGTGCGGCGGTGCCGGCACCTCAGGATGTCCTGGTTCTGCACTGGGCTGTTGCGCGAGGCAACTTCCAGCAGGGCGTCGATCACCGTGTTGCCGGTGATGACGATGCTGTCCTCGCCGACGCCTTCGTCCGTGAGGTTCCGCTTCGACGTCAGCGTTGGCGCCAGGTGCAGCGACGAGAGGCGGGTGGCAAGCCGGCGGTTGATCTCCTCGGGGAACGGATTGAGCGCATTGCCGGTCCGCAATCCGGCTTCCAGGTGCAGCACCGGAATCTTCTGGTAGAATGCCGCTAGCGCCGCGGCAAAGCAGGTGGTGGTGTCGCCCTGCACCAGCACGGCGTCAGGCTGTTCCATTGCGATGACTTTCGATACGCCGTCGAGCACCCGGATGGTAATGTCCTGCAATTGCTGGCGCTCGGTGATGATGTTGAGATCGTGCTCCGGCACGATCCCGAACATGTCATTGACCTGGTCCAGCATCTGCCGATGCTGCCCGGTGACGGCGGCCACCGGTGTGATGTTGGCCGACCGGCCGAGGGCACTGATCAGCGGTGCCATCTTGATGGCTTCGGGCCGGGTGCCATAGACGACGAGCACTTTCCGCATGGTGGTCTGAGCCTCTCTTGCGCTGCAGCACGGCCGAGCAAAGGCTCGAGCCCCCAGCCTGATCCTCAAGCAATACGAGGATGCCAGGCAGCCAAAGCCTAGCCGCTATTGTGTCCGCGCAAAATAAATCGATGGGCCTACAGCGCTGCACCGTCGGCATTATTTGGCGCAGCTCTGTATTGTTCATACGTAACTGATTGCATTAAGCAGCAGTCTACTTACCCCGCCGCGGTAGTCGGCGACCGGCGATTTCGGCGGCCAGTTGGGGCAGATTTGGCTGGATTATCCCTGCTTTTGCCGTGTGATAGGGCCTCGGGCGCACTGCACTCCAGGGTTGGCAACAAGGAATGTAGCTCCTATTGCCTATTGTCGATATTTTGCCCTCAGTGTTAATTTTTGTTAACCAAACGATCGTCCGCAAGTATTCAGGTAAATACAAGGAATATTTGCAAGATCTTCTTGCATCCCATTACTGCTGCGTGTGCTTTCGGCTGTAGGTACAAGCCAGAAATTGTCGTGGGATTCGATGTGTCGGAAACGTCAGTGATGGTGTTGCCATGCTCGGAGACTTCGATAGAGCGCCCTCGACGGAAATTCCCGGGGAATTTCAATATTTGGAATTGATGGCCCGCCGCCGGCGAGCTTATCTGCGCGTCAAGCGCGCCTTTGACATTATTGCTGTCTTGCTGATTGCTCCGTTCGTTTTGCCCGTGATCTGCATCCTTGCAATTCTGGTGCGATCGGGCGGGGGACCCGCCTTTTATTGCCAGGAGCGCCTGGGAATGCATGGACGCACTTTCAAATTCTGGAAATTGCGCTCCATGGTGCCCGATGCTGACCAGCGGCTCGAGCAATACTTGCAGCAACACCCGACCGCTCGCGAGGAGTGGGATACGGCGCAAAAGCTCAAGTCCGATCCGCGCGTGACCCCCTTGGGGCACTATCTGCGCAAATACTCCATGGATGAGTTGCCGCAACTCTGGAATGTGCTCGTCGGCGATATGAGCCTGGTCGGGCCGCGCCCGATGTTTCCCAAGCAGAGCGTGCTCTATCCGGGCACTGACTATTTCGCCCTGCGCCCGGGTCTGACCGGTCTCTGGCAGATCAGCGACCGCAATGGCTGCTCCTTCGCCGATCGAGCAAAGCACGACACGCGCTACGCCCAAAACCTCTGCTTTGCGCTCGATATGCAGATCCTGCTCAAGACCGTCGGCGTGGTCATCCACGGCACGGGATTCTGAGCTAAGCTCCTGATCCTATTGCGCCGGATCCAGAGCTGGGGTGGCGGTGGGAGCGGTATCCAGGCTCAGCGCCACCTTCACCAGATCGCCCGGCATCAGGCTGGTCGCCTCCGATGCAGCAATCTCTTCCGATGCGCCGTTCACCTGCCGCACGATGGAAAACACCGGTCCGCGCGCCTTCACCACCTCGCTCTGCTTCTCGTTGGCGATGAGTTCGTTCGCCTGGCGCAATACGCGCAACGTGGTGGTTTGCCTGAGTTGCAGGCGCTCGAGATTGGTCTGCTCCCCCTGTAGCGCCAGCGAAACTTCGGTTCGCCGGTCGTCCTGCAGCTTTGCGAGGTTCCGCTTGGATTCGTTGAGGTCCTGTCGCGCCGTCATGGTAGCGATCGTGTTGTCCAGCCGATCCGATCGCAGCCCGGCAAGGGTACGTTCGAGGTCGGAGCGGCGCGAGACCGTCGCCACGCCCTTTTGCACTAGCGAGGTCACGCCGGCCAATTCCTCTTCCGATTGTGCGACCTGCTGGTCCAGCGCCTTGCTTTTTTGCTGCAGCACGTCGATTTCCGCCAGATAGAGATCGCCAAGCTCGGACAGCGATGTCGTCTGCCGGTTTAACTCGTTCGTCCGCGCCGTGAAGATCGTCTGCTCCTGCGTGGCGATTTCACCAGCGGCGGCAGCGGCCGAGGCTTTCGTCAACTCGGGCGGCAATTGCAATTGCTTTGCTCCCGCCAACTCGGCCTGCAGCCTGGCGATACGGGCGCTGGTTCGCAAGATATCGGCGGCGATATCCTGCAGATCGCCTTGCAACTTGATGGTTTCGGACTGGCCGCCCTGGCTTTCGGACCGGAATTCACCCCCGGCGAGCGCCATGGCCTGCAGCACCATCATTCCGGGGCGAAACTGATATTGGCCCGGGGTCTTGACGTTTCCGACCATATAGACTGGCGGATACTCCACGATCTCCACTGTCGCGTCCGGCAGGTCCACCAGCCCGATCTTGGCCTGCAGCCGCTTGGCGATCTCCGCAGCCAGCCCGGCGGCGTCGAGATTGCCGACCGTAACCGATCCCAACACCGGCAGCAGGATGTTCCCCTCTGGGGAGACGACAACCTCGCCGCCGAGCGCGTCCCAGCGCTGGAACTCGCCCCTGCTCGGCATGAATTGCACTACGCTCAGCCGGAGCCTCGTCTGCGGCGCCAGCCGATAAGGCTCCGCTTGCGCCAGCGTAGCTCCCGATAAAGCGAAAAAAGCCAAGCCCACGCCAGCGAGGGCAATGAGGCGGGCGCGAAACGCAGTTTCTTTGATCGGCAATCTCATCTCTGTTCCTCGTCTAAGCCATCCGTACCGGCCCCTGCCTACACACAAGTATTAAGTAAGATTGTAGCTCGATGTGTCGATCCCGGCCCGGGAATAGCAGTGATAATGAGTTATGTTCGGCGTGATGATAATCAACAACGGTGATGTTGCGAAAACGAAACACTAATGATGAAAAACTTGACCAAAATTCTGCCATTGAGATAGTGAAAAGCTCGATATGTTGAGGAAATGTAAGATACATACACCTACCGTGCGTGGTAACCAAGCCTTGGAAATTTCGCACGAGTGAGGTTATATTACAATCCGCTCCTGCCGTGGGTTAAGTTATCTTGATGGCGGAGGAGGCTCAGAAGCGAGCGGCGACATCCGTCCGGATCTCGGCAAGGAACGTTTATGGGTAATTTTGACGCGCGGTTTTACCTGTCGATCTTTTTGAAGCGGTTGCCGTATTTTGTTGCGATCGCCGGCGTGGTTACCGCCATCGGCGTTGCGTTCGCCTATCTGCAACCCTCGGTTTATCAGGCCACGGCCAAGATCCTGGTCGAGTCAGCACAGATCCCAACGGAACTGGCGCGATCGACGGTCCCCACGAGCCCCATCGAGCAGTTCCAGATCATCCAGGAGGATGTGCTCTCCCGGCCAAACCTGGTCGCGCTGGCCAACCGCTTCGGCGTCTATGACGGCAGTAAAAAGCTCTCCCCTGCCGAGATGGTCGATGACATGCGGGCGCGCACTATCATCGATCAGATCCGCTATGACGGCGGCGCGGGCGGGGCTGCCACCATGGCCTTCGCCATTTCATTCAAGGCCGGGCAACCCGTGGTCGCCGCCAATATCGTCAACGAAATCGTCTCGATGACCCTGCAAAAGGACGTCGAACTGCGCACCGGCCGTGCCACCGACACGTTGCAGTTCTTCTCCCGCGAGGTCGAGCGGCTGAACGGCGAGCTCAAGACCATCGAGAGCAACATTCTCAATTTCAAGAACGACAATGCCGATGCGCTGCCCGAGAGCCTGACGTTTCGCCGGAATCAGCAGAGCACGCAGCAGGAAAGGCTGTTGCTGCTGGCCCAGGAGGAAACCTCGCTGCGCAAGCGGCGCCTGGATCTCGAAAGCACGGGCCGCTCCATCGCCGGGCCGGCAACGCCGGAACAGAAGATGCTGGACGACCTGCAGCAGGCTTTGGTGCAGCAACTCGCCGTCTTTTCCGAAACCAGCCCCGGCATCAAGGCTCTGCGCGCCAGGATTGCCGCACTCGAAACCGCGACCCGCACCGCGCGGCCGCCCCAGCCCAATCCCGCCGGCAGTGCCGGTCCGCGCTCGCAGATGGATCTGGAACTGGCCAATATCGATGATCGCCTGACGGCCATCGCCAGCGAGAAGGCCGATATCGGCAAGGCGTTCGACGGCCTGTCGCAATCGATCCGGGCCACGCCGAGCAATGAAACCACCCTCAATTCGCTCGACCGCAACCGCCAGAACATCCAGGCGCAATACAATTCGGCTGTAGCAAGGCTGGCGGAGGCATCCACCGGCGAGCAGATCGAACTCCGCCTCAAGGGCGAACGCCTGTCGCTGATTGAATCGGCGGTGCCGCCGCAAAAGCCGGTCAGCCCCAATCGCGTACTCCTGCTCGTGGGCACGCTGGCGGCGGCGCTTGGGCTGGGAGCCGGTGCCATCATCCTGATGGAACTGCTGAACAATCGGATCAGGCGGCCGGGCGAACTCGTCGACAAACTGGAAATCATGCCAATGATGACCATTCCCTACATCGATAGCAGCGGCGAAAGGAAGCGGCGGCGCATGGCCTCGGTCGCCACTGCCGCCGCAATGGCAGCCGTGATCCCCGCCGTGCTGCTCTTGCTTCATGTCTACCCAATTCCCATTGATCTGTTGCTGACCAAGGCTCTCGGCGGCTTTGGCGCAGGCGACGTGCGTTAGGAGCCGAACATGCGATCTGACCTGGATGCCGCTGCCATGACCGTGCTGGACAGTTCGAACCCGTCCAGGGCCGACGATCCGTGGCAGGCTATGTCCGTGCTGCGGCTGGATCTCAAGCGCATGGCCAAGAACCGCGTCGTGACGCTGGAGCGGGCGGACCCTGCCCATGTCGCTTTCGACATGCTGCGGACCAGGATCATGAAAAGCCTGCGCCAAAACAACTGGACCTCGCTGGCGATCACCTCGCCGACAGCGGGCTGCGGCAAAACCACCCTAGCGCTGAACCTCGCCTTCAGCTTCGCCAAGCACAAGGACCTGCGCATTGCGCTGCTCGATCTCGACCTGCGGCGGCCGCAGGTGGCCAAGATCCTCGGCATGACGCCGAAGTATTCGACCGAGCGGTTCCTCAAGGGCGAGTGTCCGGTCGGGCATTTCTTCGTCCGCCACGGCGACAACCTCGCCATCGGCGCCAGCGGGGAGAGCGTACCCAATGCCGCCGAACTGCTACAGGACCGACGGACGGCACGGACCCTGGATGGCCTGCGCAAGCTGCTGCGGCCGGATCTGGTGATCTACGATCTTCCCCCGATGCTGGCCAATGACGATTTGATGGGATTTCTCCCCAATGTCGATTGCACCTTGCTGGTGGCGGCCGCCGAGCAGAGCAAGCTTGCCGAGGTCGACGTTTGCGAGCGGGAACTTGCCGAGGATGCAAAGCTCCTCGGCGTCGTCCTCAACAAATGCCGCTACAAGCCTGACGAATACGGCTCCGACCAGGATTGACCCTGGGAAGGGTCAGTTCTCCCGGAAGGTGCGGCTCAACTGCTGGTCGATCGGGTGCATCAGGTACGACCACACAGTCCTGTCGCCGGTACGCATGAAGGTCTCCGCAGGCATGCCGGGTACGAGCTTTGTGCCCGTGCCGAGCTTGGTCTGCTCGGAATCGGGCACATCCACCCGCACCGAATAGTATTCGGCCCCGGTCGTAGGGTCGCGCGTCAGGTCGGGCGAGATGGTCTTGATCACGGCCGCCAGTTCCGGCGTGGTCCGCACGTCGAGGCTGGACATGCGCACCGAGACATCCTGCGCGACGTGCAGTTTGTTGATGTCGAGCGGACTGACGCGCGTGTCGATCAGCAGGTGGTTTTCCGATGGCACGATCAGCATCAGCGTGTCACCCGCCGCGATAACGCCGCCAACCGTCTGCACTGCGGATTCATGCACCACGCCGCCGATCGGCGCCCGGATTTCGAGACGGGTCAGCCGATCCTCGGCCGCGATCTTCTTCTGCAGCAACTCGGCGACCGACTGATTGGTCGTCTGCAGGTCCGTCAGCACCTGCGACTGGAAGTCCTTGAAGATTTGGGCGCGCTGCACCTGCAATTCGGCGATGCTGGCGCGGGTGGCGGCGATCTCGGCCGTCACGCTGCCGATCTGGCCTTCGAGCTGCGCTTGGCTGCGCCTCATCTCATTGACGCGCTGCACCCCAACCAGCCCGCCGGAGAGCAGCTTGTCGAGGTTGCCGTTTTCGCTGTTGAACAGAGCGAGCTGGCGGCTGTTGGCCTGCTGTTGCGCGTCAAGCCCGTTGATCTGCAGCTGCTTTTGCGAGATCTGCTCGTCGAGCCGTGCCGCCTGGCTGGTGGTCGAGGCCTTGCGCGACTGCCGCAGGGCATCCTCGCTCGCCAGCAATTTCGTCAGCAACGGATCGGTCGGCCAATCGGCGACGATGGCCGGCATCACCATACTGGCGGCATCGCTGCTTTCGGCGGTCAGCCGCGACTGACTGGCGATCGCCTGGCGCAATTGCGACATCACCACGCCGAGATCGGCCCGGATCGTGGTGTCGTCGAGCCGCACCAGCACCTGGCCGGCCGTTACGGTGTCTTCGTTCCGGGCCATAATCTGGCGGACGACGCCGCCCTCCGGGTGCTGCACGTGCTTGGAGCCGCCATCGACGACGACGATGCCGCTGGCGACGACCGCGCCGGCAATCTGCGTCGTCGCGGCCCAGCCCCCGAGCCCGCCGATTAACAGCACCATGGTGAGAAAACCAATCCAGGCGTGGCGCCTGAGGCTTGCCACATTGGTGGCGGCCCGATTAGGCTTGGGTATTGACAAGTTCACGTACGTCATCTGCACTTCCGCGGTTATTGCCGACCGCGGTCGGTTTGTGGGTGATCTGGCGAAGGATATTTTCCTTGGCCCCGAAAGCCGCCTGACGGCCGTCCTGCAGGAACAAAAGCTTGTCTACCCCGGCGATCGCGCTGGGCCGGTGCGCAACGACGATCACGATAGCGCCGCGCTTGCGAGCACCGATCATCGCCTCGGTGAGGGCAATATCGCCCTCGCCATCGAGATTCGAATTGGGTTCGTCCAGCACCACCAGGAACGGGTCGCCATAGAGGGCTCGCGCCAGCCCGATGCGCTGCCGCTGGCCAGCCGATAGCACCGAGCCGTTTTCCCCGATATAGGTATCGTAGCCGTCGGGCAGCGATGCAATCAGGTCGTGAATGCGCGCGGCGTTGGCCGCCCGGAGCACGGCTTCCGTGTTGTATCCCGGCTGGAAGCGGGAGATGTTTTCGGCCACCGTGCCATCGAAGAGTTCCACGGTCTGCGGCATATAGCCGAGGCTCTGCCCCAGCCGTTCCGGATCGAAATGCGCCAGTTCCGAGCCGTCGAGCCGGATTTCGCCATGCATTACCGGCCATACCCCGACAATGGCGCGCGCCACCGAGGATTTGCCCGAACCCGAAAGCCCGACAATGCCCATGCCATCGCCGGCCGTGAGGCTGAAACTGATGCCGGCGGCGACGAACCGGCGTCCAACGACATCTGGGCCGGTGGCAAGGTTCGTCACGGTCAGCGATCGGGTCGGGAGCGGCAGGTCCATCTCGCGCGGCCTGATGGCAAAGACCGCCAGGGTTTGGCGGATGCGCGCCGCCGCTTGCCGGGCGGCGACAAAACCGCGCCAATGCGCAACCACCTGCTCCACCGGCGCAAGCGCCCGCGACGTCAGGATCGACGCCGCGATCATCAGTCCGCCGCTGATCTGGCCCTGGATCACCAGATATGCCCCGGCGGCGAGCACCGCAGACTGCAGCAAATAGCGAAATCCCTTGGTGATCGACGAATAGAAGGCGGCGCGATCGGCCGCGCGCTGTTGCGTGGCCACCAACTGTGCCGCGCTCTCCTCCCAGCGCGAAGATACGGCGCTCAGCATGCCCATCGCCAGGATCGCCTCGGCATTCGAGCGGGCATCATTGGCCTGCGCGCCGCGTTGCACCGCCGCAATGGTCGTGGCCTGCGCCGGGCGGCGGGAATGCAGTTCGTTGACCACCAACAAGGCCGAAATCACCACCGCGCCGGCGGTGGCCAGCCAGCCCAGCATCGGATGCAGCAGGAAGGCGAGGGCGAGGTAGATCGGCATCCAAGGCAGGTCGAGCAGCGAGATCGGCCCCATCCCCGAAACGAACTGGCGTAAGCTGTCGAGATCGCGCACCGGGTCGGAGTTGATGCCGGGCTGCGGGCGCAGCTTCTGCCGCACCGAGGCCTCGAACAACGGGCCAGACAGCCGCTCGTCGATCAGGCCGCCAAGCCGCGCCGCGATCCGCGCCCGGATCCACTCGATCAATGCGTAAAAGCCATAGAGGGCGGCGGCCAGCAGCGTCAGCGCAACGAGCGTCGGCAGCGATCGGCTGGGCAGCACCCGGTCATAGACCTGCAGCATGAAAATCGAGCCGGTCAGCATCAGCAGATTCGACACCAGGCTCAGCCCGAACAGCACTGCGATCGGCCCGCCAGCCCGTCGGGTGAGGTGAGAAAGAGGATTAAAAGTCAATATGTTATGAGCACTCTGCAAGTTGATGTTCCTGGTCGTTGGGTTCTGGCGCAAGTCATACTTGCAGTAGGTTGAAGGAAGCGAGCATCTCGCGGCTTCCCCGAACAGACTCACAGCTTCAACGGCAGATTGATCCCGCTAAGGATGGGCCAAACTTGTCCTTTTGAAGGCGTCTATACCCATGAGAGCAGGGGCTATACCTACGTATGCGGCGGTGCCGCGGCAGGTTATCCACAGCCTTACTTTGTTGCCGGCAAGCCTCTCCGGCCAATTGCTTTGGCGCGCCAGCGTGGCGAATTCCGATGGCCGTCAAAGCCTTAGCGGCCATGCATCCCGGCACGACTGGCAGTATGAAATGACGATTTCGGTTGACTGATGATCGCGCTTTGCGAATCACCCGCATACCTGCTCTGTGACTGCGGCATTTCGTACCTTTGCTTAGTTCATTTTGGGAGTCGCCGTGGTGCGCCGTTGGAGATCAGGCGGGTTTGCCGCCGTTACTATGTTGCTGTGCATCAGCCACGCGGCCGCGCAGCCAAGCCAACCCGCGCGAGCGGCATTCGAGGGCTGCAAATGGGAGCGGCTCGAGGACAGCGAGGCCGGGCTAACTGCCTGGGCCCAACAGTGCGATTTCGGCGCCCGCAAGACCCAGGTGTTCTTCAGCGGCAGCGCTCTCGTCATGCAGTATTCGGACGGCGGCGCCCCAAATCCTCTCATCGAGATCTTCGATCGTCGGCCCGGCGAGACGCCGAAAGCCGCAATGCAGCGCATCTTTGCCGAAAAGACCAAGCCCGATCTGGTCAAGCGCTGCGTGCTGGTGCCCTACCGCGATGGGCCGTCGCCCAAGGGAGCGCAACGCTTTACCTTCGTCCCCAACGCAGCTTACGGCAAAGAGTTGGCCCGCAAGGCCGATCCGAATGAGGTGGGCGATCCGCCTTGCGGCGATTGGGGCACTGCGCCCGATGGCATCCAATATTTCCAGATATGGCCGAAAAGCCGCTCCAGCAAGCTGGCCTTCGTCAGGGTCGGCCAGGAAGAGCCCATGTTCGATGAACTGAGCCTGGTTCCGATCGAGCCGTCGCCATAGCCGGGCGACGGCTCCGCCTGTGGCGCGTCTACTTCCGAATCTTTCTGCGGCGGGGTTGGTTCGGGGGGAAAGGCTCCTCCTCGAACAGCACCTCCGAAGAAATCCCGGCTCTGCGCGCAATTTCGGCACTTTGGTGGGCCGCCTGGGCGGCGGCGATCATGCCGGGATAGGGGCCTGCCAATGTCGTCTCGTGGCGAACATGCCACTGACCTCGTTCCAGCACGACAACGAACGACGCTTTTCGCATCGATGTTCCCCTGATTGTGGCCACTCCCTGTAATGAAGGGAGCCAAAATCAGTTGCCGACTCATGTTAATATTTCCTTCAATTGCGTGCTGCATTGCAGGAAATTGTGAGGCATGTCGTTAGCGCTTGGCCTTTTCCGGATCGCCGATTCGGCCTCGAAGCGCCCGCGCCGGCAGCTCTCGCGCGAGACTTAGCCAAGGATTCCGGGCCTTTCGGCCGGCGGCGGCCGCAACCTGCTTTGCACGGAATGGCCTCAAGCCCCCATCGGCTGGCTCGATCCTCCGCGTCATGCGGGTGCGCCCGTGTACGGTCTTGGCCCAGAAGAACGGCCGCGTCAGGAGTTGATGGCAGGCCCGCAAGGTCGCGAAGGAATGCAACACCCAATAAATCGGCAGTAGCAGCTGATAGGCCAGCAGCCGCTTCTTCTTCAGCCTGAGCAGGCCGGTGATCACCAACGCCACCGCGCCGCTATAGCCGAAGGCAAAGATCAGCGCGTACTCGAACGGCATGGCAAACATCTCGGATACCGGCCACCCGCCAAGCGCCAGCCTGAGCAGCACCCCGGCGAGGAAAATGGTGTGCAGCGGCGCCGACATGATCAGGCTGCCGACATAGATCTCGAAGGCCAACGCGCCGCGCCAGCCGGCATCGGCAAAGAACCGGCGCGGGTCGCGATTGTGGACGATGAAAGTTTGCATCCAGCCCTTCATCCAGCGCGTCCGCTGCAGCATCCAGACCGACATCGAGATCGGGGCCTCCTCGCGCGTCTGGCTGGCAAAAGTCGCGACACGGTACCGCAGCCGCGCCATGCGCACGCCCAGGTCCGCATCCTCGGTGACGTTGAAAGCGTCCCAGCCGCCCAGTTCGCGCAGCGCGCTGGTGCGGAAATGATTGCTGGTGCCACCCAGCGGAATAGGCAGCCCCCACCGGGCCAGCGCCGGCAGCATCAGGCCGAACTGCCCGGCATATTCGCCCGCAAACAGCGCGGTGAGCCAATTCTCCGCGGCATTGTCGAGCACCAGCTCGGCTTGCAAGCAATCCAGCCCGGGATCCGCCGCAAACCGGCTGGCCGCGAGCCGCAGCTGGTCGGGATCGGGTATATCTTCGGCGTCGTAGACCACCACATGCTGCCCGCGCACGAACGGCAGGGCATAGTTCAGCGCCTTGGGCTTGGTATGCGGCCGGGCCTTGGGAACCGCAATCAGCGTAAAGCGCGGATCGCCGAGAACCGCATCGACGGCCGCGATGGTCCTGGTGCTGGCGGCCTCGACCACGAATTTGATGTCGAGCTTTTCCGGCGGGTAATCCAGCGCGGCCATCGCTCGCCGCAGCAGCGGCACCATCTGGTGCTCGTCGCAAAGCGGGATGAGCACCGAATAGACCGGCAGCTCGGCGTCGGTGAGCAGCGGCGGCGCGTCGTTCTGGTGCCGGCGCGTCGGCGTCAGGGCGGCGACCAAGCGGAACAATGCCGGGATGACGAGGAATGCGCCCACCAGCGGCGTCAGCACCGGCGTGAGCCAGAACGGCGAAACCGCGGCGATGGCGACCAGCGCGGCAAGCGCGGCGACAAACGCCAGCCGCGTCGTCATGGGCAGTGCAAGATGCGCGCTGGCATGCGGCCACAGCCGCGCCAGACGCTGCCGCGAGGCGTCCAGCAATTGCTCGGCCCCGGTTTGCGCCAATTGGCTGCGGATCACCGAGGCGGGCACGAAGCAGAGGCGCTCTCGCATCGATGGCACCAGCGCCAGATGGTCCTTGAGGTGCAAAAGACTGGTGAAGAGGGGCGCCGAATACTGTACCTCGCGCCCATCCAACTGTCCGCGTACCGAGCGGGTCTCGCCCAGCGCGTCAAGGTTTCGAAACTGCGGGCTGGTAAGCGTCGCCGGAAACACCGCGGAAAACTGCACACCCACCCAGTCGGCCGCGCGTTCAAGCACTATATATTCGCCAAACCCGAAGCGATGTGCACAATAATCAAGGGGATCGACTTCAAGTTCCAGCGACGCGTCGAGTACATGTCGCGCCGCATCGTTTGAAATGCAATGCTCGCGCAGGATGGCTTTGATCAGGTCAATCGCTCTGGACACGGGACTGAAAAATCCTCCGCCAAAATTGATGATGCAAAAAACAGAAAAACTTAGTTAAAATACCGTTAGTAGTAATGCAGTATGCATTGCTGTTACGCAATGCGAAAAATGCGTTCGACTGCAGCAAGGCGTCGCCGTTCTTTTTAAGTCTGCGGTGGCGAAGATCGGCGCAGGCATCTCGCCTTTGGCGCAAATTTGAGCGATAAGCCAACAGCACGTTTCCTGTTGGTCTGGCCTTCAAACCTCATGCGTTTTCCGGCAATTCTGCTTTTTCTGATGCTCGCTGGCTGGGCAGGGCAGGGGCTCGCCCAGGCGCTGCCCAATCATGTCGATCCCAGCGCCCGCGAGATCGTTCCCAACGTCGTTCCGCTCCCCGCCATCCGGTTCTTGACCACGGCGGATTTCCCGCCGTTCAACTATCGCGACGCGTCGGGACAATTGATCGGCTTCAACATCGACCTTGCCAAGAGCATCTGCACGCAGCTCGCCATTGCCTGCACGGTGCAAGCCTGGCCGTGGGAGCAGGCGGGCAAGGCTCTTGCCGACAACCAGGGCGACGCGCTGATCGCGGGTCTCTCGATCACCCCCGAAAACGGGCAGCTCTTCGATTTTTCGTCGATCTACCTTGCCTTGCCCGGCCGCTTCGTCACCAAGGCTGCCGACGCCAAGGGCTTCGATCCGGCCAAACAGGGCAAGACAATTGCGGTGCGAAAAGGCACCACCCATGTCGAGTTCCTGAAACGCTACCTTCCCACCGCCAAGCTCGTGGAATTCAACACGGAGATCGAGGCCCTCGACGCCGTCAAGCAGGGCAGTGCGCAAGCCTATTTCGGCGATGCCATGCGGGCCTCGTTCTGGCTCAACGACAATGCCGGTTGCTGCGCCTTTGCGGGCGACCCGTACTTCCGGCCCGATCTCTTCGGTGATGGCTTGGCAATTGCCGTGCCGGCCGGGCACGATGCCGTGCGCGATGCGATCGATGCCGCCCTGGTGCGGCTCAAGCGCGATGGCGTCATGGACGAACTCTACCTGCGTTGGTTTCCGGTCAGCTTTTACTGATCGCTATTGTACGGAGGCGCCGCGCAGCCGCGCCCGCGTGCCGGCTTCAATCGCTGCGGTCACCAGCCGATCGAGGTCGAGCCGGTCGCGGATCATCTCCAGCAGCCGCAATTCTTCCTGCTCCAGCTTCAGGTCCATCGCGGTGACATCGACTGCCAGCGCATAGGCGGTATCGTGCAGGCGTTTCGGCAGCGCCGCGATCGCCAGGTCAAGTGCCGCCTCGAGCCCGTCCCCGCCGTTAATCAGATCGACGCAGGAATTGGCCACCTTGCCCAGCCTTGAGAGATCGTACCCGGCGAAAACCGGCAGATGCGCCGCCAGCCATTCGATCCGCGCCAACTCCAGCCGGCTCATCTCGTCATCGGCGGATGCTGCCACGATCATCAGGTAGACCAAGGCATCCTGTGCTGAAAGCGGCATGGGGAACTCCTCATCTGCGCATCAATAGAGCGTCGCGAATAACTATGCAGGGACGGGCGCATTGGCAAGACTGGGCTGCTGTTCCTGCCATTGACGCAACGGCTCTGTGATGCAACAGGTTCGCCGTTGTCAATTTTGGCGTTTGACAACGTATGACAAAGAAGACGGCGCCATACAAAACCGAAGGCCAGAACCTTGCCCTCCGCTCCGCTACCGACCCTTGATCCCGAGTTTTTCGATGCCGCTCAAACCGCCCGGGCCTGGCCGTTCGAGGAAGCGCGCAAACTCGTCGCTCGGCTGGAAAAGACCGGCAAGTCGGAAGTGCTGTTCGAGACCGGCTATGGCCCGTCGGGGCTACCCCATATCGGCACCTTCGGCGAAGTGTCCCGCACTACGATGGTGCGCACGGCCTTCCGGCTGCTGACCCGCGATCAGGTCCCGACCCGGCTGCTCTGCTTTTCCGATGACATGGATGCGCTGCGCAAGGTGCCCGGCAACGTGCCCAACCAGGAGATGATGAACAGTAACCTCGGCAAGCCGCTGAGCCGCTTTCCCGACCCGTTCTCGAACGATTACCCCTCGTTCGGCCTCGCCAACAACGCCCGGCTGCGCAAGTTCCTCGATACCTTCAGCTTCAGCTACGACTTCGCCTCCTCGACCGATTATTATACCTCCGGCCGCTTCGACGAAGCGCTGCTGCGCATGCTCGCGGTCTATGACGAAGTGATGGACATCATGCTGCCGTCGCTCGGGCCCGACCGGCGCGCCACCTATTCGCCGTTTCTGCCGATTTCGCCCACCACCGGCCACGTGCTGCA
>JAQGKB010000275.1 GCA_028290345.1 Hyphomicrobiales bacterium
CCCTTTTCGTGGATGTAGCGCACGATAATGTCGCGGTTGGTATCCGGGCCGACGAAGATGATGGTCTTGCCGTCGGCCCCGGGGAAATTGCCGCCGCCGCCGGCGCGGTAATTGTTGGTGGCGACGACGAATTTCGCCTCGGGATCGATCGGCTTGCCGTCGAACATCAGGTCGACGATGCGGTGCGCGTCGGCATTGAGCAGGGCGCCCTTGCCGTCGTAGCGCGAGGCCTGGCTGACGTCGATCTTGTAGGTGACCCCGTCGATGACGTCGAAATTGTAGGACGGGAAGCTGGTGTCGATCAGCGGCTGATCCTTGCCGCCAACGGTCACCTGGTTGAATATGCCGGCGGACCGCTCCAGCCATTACTTGACTTGCGCGCCGCTGACCTGCACGGCACGGATGGTATTGGGATAGAGGTAGAGGTCGGAGACGTTCTTGATGGCGACCGGGCCGACCGGCACGTCCGTATAGTAGTTCGGGCCGGACGGACCGCCGGCCTTGAACGGAGCGGCAGCCGAAAGGATCGGCAGCTTTTCCCACTGCGTGCCTTTCATCATCTGCTCGATGTACCAGGTCTGAGCGATCGAGACGATCTGCACCGATGGGTCATCGGCGACCAGCGCGAAGTAGGAATGGAGCGGCGCGGCGGTCTCGCCGACTGGACGGCGGACATAGGCGAGGGTTGCCTCATGATCGGCCTTGACCGGGGCCTCGACCTCGGCAACGTCCGCCACGGTGGGGACGATCTTCTTGTCCTTGCGCTCGTAGATCGGGCGCGCTTCGGCGGTGTGGGAGAGGATCTTCCACTTGCCGTCTTCGCCGCGCTCGAGCAGCAGGTCGATCAGGCCCATATGCGAGCCCCAGAAGCCGCCCATGACGGCGGGCTTGCCCATCAGCGTACCGTTGGCGACGTCGGCGCCCTTGATGTTCTTGAAGTCGGGACCGGGGAAAACCAGGTGCTGGTGGCCGGTGAACACCACGTCGACGCCCGGAATATCGGCGACGAACAGCGAAGCGTTCTCCATGCCGTCCTGCTGGTCGCCGTCGATGCCGGAGTGGGAGAGCGCGACGATGAGATCGGCGCCTTCCTCCTTCATCTGCGGAATCCAGGCTTTCGCCGCCTGCACGATATCGCGCGTCATCACCTTGCCGACGAGATTGGCGCTGTCCCACACCATGATCTGCGGCGGCACGAAGCCGATGAAGCCGATCTTGATTTTTTGGGGCTGGCCCGCTCCGTCGGTGATGGTCTTTTCGACGATCTTGTAGGGCGGCAGCAGGGTCTTGTCCTTGAGCGGATCGGCGCCCAAGGTCGTACCCATGATGATGTTGGCGTTGACGAACGGGAAGTTGGCGCCGGCCAGCGACTTGGTCAGGAAATCGAGGCCGTAGTTGAATTCGTGGTTACCGAGCGTCGAGACTTCGTAGCCGAGCGTATTCATCGCCGCCATCATCGGATGGATGTCGCCGGCCTTGAAACCCTTTTCGTAGAAAACATAGTCGCCGAGCGGGTTGCCCTGGATCAGGTCGCCATTGTCGATGAGGATGGCGTTGGTCGCCTCGGCGCGGAATTTTTTGATCAGCGCGGCCGTGCGGGCGAGGCCCAGCGTGTCATCGGGCTTATCGCCGTAATAGTCGTAAGGGTAGATGGCGACGTGGATGTCGGTGGTTTCCATCAGCCGGAGATGGGCCTGGGCGGGCGCGGCAATGGCGGCGAAGGGATGCATGACGATCAAGGCGCTGGCCCCGGCTGTGCCGGCAAGAAATGTGCGGCGGGAAATCTGGCTATCAGACATTATTGGCTCCCAATGATGGCAGAGGAGACGACCGTCTCAAATGGCACGTCCTCCTTGCAGAGAACGCGTGTGGGTCTGATGCTTTTTCTAGCTGCTATATTACGCAGTGATGACAGCGACCTGTCCAGCACATCTCTCATATTGCCTTATTGCGCCAAAGCGAGTGGAACTGCTTGGCCGTCCCGAGGCTTGTTGAGTTACAATAGAGAATAATTCGCCGGGGAGTTGCGAGCATGAAGTGGCAGGGGCGCGAGCAGAGCAGTAACGTCGAGGATCGGCGGTCCGACGGCGGGGCGCCCGGCGGCGGCGGGTTCGGCGGTGGCCTCGGGGGCGGGGGCTTCGGAAATGGCGGCGGCATCCGCATTCCCGTCGGCCGCTCCGGCGGATTGGGCGGCATCGGGCTGATCATCGTGGTGGTGCTGATCTGCTGGGCGCTCGGCATCAATCCGATGAGCCTGCTTGACGGAAGCGGCAGTTATTCCGGCGGCGGCTCGACTATCGGGTCATCGACCTCAAGGCCCTCTGCCGATGCCGGGCAGGACGAACTGGTGAGCTTCGTCGGCGTGGTGGCCAAGGAGACCGAAAACCTCTGGGGCGATGTGTTCACGAAGAACGGCCGCACCTATACGCCGCCGAAGATCGTCATCTTCTCCAACCAGACGCAATCGGGCTGCGGCATCGCCAGTGCCGACAGCGGGCCGTTCTACTGTCCGGATGACCGCAAGGTCTATATCGACCTCAGCTTCTACGACCAGTTGCGCCGGCAGTTCGGAGCCCCTGGCGATTTTGCGCAGGCCTATGTGATCGCGCATGAAGTGGGGCACCATGTGCAGAACCTGCTCGGCGTGCTGCCGGAATTCAACGCCAAGCGCCAGAGCATGAGCCGCGATGCAGCCAATGCCTATTCGGTGCGTATCGAACTGCAGGCCGATTGCTATGCGGGGGTCTGGGCCAACTATGTCGGCCAGGAAAATATCCTCGACAATGGCGATATCAACGAAGCGCTGAATGCAGCGCAGCAGATCGGCGACGATACCCTACAGCGCCAGATGGGGGGCGCGGTGCAGCCGCGCAATTTCACCCACGGCACCTCGGCGCAGCGGCAGAAATGGTTCGCGCAGGGCTACAAGGCCGGCAATCCGGGCCAGTGCGATACGTTTTCAGGGAGCGTCTGACGGAAATGGCGAGAGCAAATCTCCAACCGGCGGCTGAGCGCTTTGCGGACGACGGCACCTTTCCGAACAGCCGGCTGCCGTTGCTGATCTATCGCTCAGCGATCGATCCGGATGCGGCGACGCCCGAGGCGATGGAAACTCTCTTCAGGCAGAACGGCTGGCCGCCGCAATGGCGGTCGGGGATTTTCGATTACCACCATTATCACTCGACCGCCCATGAATGCCTTGGCATTGCGCGCGGACGTGCGCGGATCATGTTGGGCGGGCCCGGGGGCCGCGAATTCGACATTGCCGCCGGAGATGTGATCGTGATCCCCGCCGGCGTCGCGCACCGGCGGCTATCGGCCAGTGCCGATTTCCTCGTTGTGGGCGCCTATCCGCCCGGGCAGGATTGGGACCTGCTGACCGGCAAGCCGGGCGAGCGGCCGAAAGCCGACGAAAATATCAGCCGCGTGCCGCTGCCGGATACCGATCCGGTAACGGGCGGCAAGGGGCCGCTGGTGGAGCACTGGCGCTAGGGCATCGCTTCGACATTGCATTTCGGCGGCAAATCGGGACAGTGCGGGCTCCTTAGTACCTGCGACCGGCCCGATGATCCCTAAAATCCTGCTTTTCACCTGGAAAACCACGACCCTGCCGAGGGTGATGCAGCGCTATTACGAAAAATGGGAGGCGCTGCATCCGGGCTGGGAAATAAAGCTCTGGACCGACGAGACGATGCGGGCGTTCGTCGCCGCATCCTATCCTGAGTTCCTCGCAACCTATGACCGCTATGGCCGGATGATCCAGCGGGCGGACAGTTTTCGCTACCTGGTGCTCAATCGGTTTGGTGGGGTCTATTCCGATCTCGATGTCGAGCCGTTCATATCGATCGACGCGATGATAGAGCCGCTGCAGTGCTTCGTCGGGCTCGAGCCGCTGGAGCATATCAGCGACGATCGTTACCACGCCGGACTACCGTATCTGATGAGCAACGCCTTCATGGGGGCGGAGCCGGGCCATCCGCTGTTCAAACTGGTGGTCGAGCTTTTGCCCAGGCTGGCCGATCAGGAGACGTTCTTTTCGACCGGTCCATCCATGCTGACGGCGGCAGGTTTGCGCATGTCGCGGCAGGATCGGCCGGCATTGCTGCTGCCAAAGGTGTGGTCGCCGCAACGCGATGGCGGCTTGCCGGTTCGCAGCGATGCGGCATTGACCAAGATGCTTGGCGAAACGGCGACGCTGGTCGGCGGAAGCGGCAAGCCGGTGGTGTCGCACAAATGGCTGACGACCTGGGTACCGTGGCACGCCCGGCATTCGCCACTGGAAAAGCCGTTCCAGGTGCCGACCATGATCAAGTGGTGGCTGCGCCGGAAGCGGTTTCGCGACCTCAATGCGGTGAAAATTCCAGATCCGCTGATCTATTATCACGACCAGACATTTGCGCCGGCCCAGCCGGGGCCGACGGTTTTTGTCGCGGTGCGGCTAACGGGTGCCGAACCGCTGCACGCGCGGTTGGCGCAGGCGCTGCGGGGGCTCAGCTACCCCAGTTCCTTGCTGCGTTTCGGGTTCTATTCGGCCGCCGTGACAGAGCCGGACAAGGCGGCGGTGCGGGCCTCAGTGGTGCCCTTGGTGGGCAGCGGCGAGGCGGCGATCATTTTCGGCGACGGCGACGGCGACGTGGCAGCGCGGGCCGATAATTTGCTGGCCGAGATGGGCGCGACTGCTTCGGAGAAAGTGTTGCTGGTGGGCGGTAGCATCCGGGATATCCCGCCTGATGCCATCGAGATGAGCCTCGCCCCGAAGTTGCCGGTGGTGGCCGCCAATTGCATCGACGCCGAAGGCAAGGTCGCAGACAGCTCGGTGTTTCGTTACTTGCATGCGCCAAAATTTCGCATCCTGTGGAAAGTTGGCGGCCTGAGCGGGGCGGTCGAGCCGGTTCCGGAGCAGCGCGCGTTCCTCAAGCAGCAGCGCGCCTTTCGGCTGGTGCCACTCGACGGTATCGGCGACAGTTTCGTTTTGATCGACAGCAAGGTGATCAAGGCGGGCGCGCGGTTCACCGAGGAGCGCTACAAGCTCCATGTCGGCGGCGAAGCCTTTGGCATCATGGCCCGCGATTTGGGGTTCGAGGTGGCGGGCCTGCCGGAATTGGTGGTGATGAGCAAGTAGCAAGTAGCAAGTAGCAAGTAGCAAGTAGGGCGCACCCGAACTGCCGTCATTCCCGCGAAGGCGGGAATCCAGTACCCCGCGACTAACGGCTCGCGCACTACCCTCGTCGCCCAGCCGTACTGGATTCCCGCCTGCGCGGGAATGACCTGCGTTCGGCCGGACGGTGCGCCCCTACTCCGCAAACGCCGCCTGCGAGGGCACTGCTTCCGGCTTTTGCGGCAGGCCCTTCTGCAGGCGCACCTGGTTGAGGAAGCGAGTGAAGAGGTAGTGGCTGTCGTGCGGGCCGGGGGAGGCTTCGGGGTGGTATTGCACTGAGAAGATCGGCTTCCCGTCGACTGAAAGCCCAGCGTTAGAGCCGTCGAAGAGGGAGATGTGGGTTTCGGTCACGCCGGCCGGCAGGCTCTTGGTGTCAACCGCAAAGCCGTGGTTCATCGAGGTGATCTCGACCTTGCCGGTGGTCAAATCCTTGACCGGATGATTGGCGCCGTGATGCCCCTGATGCATCTTCGAGGTGGTGCCGCCGACGGCGAGACCGAGCAACTGGTGGCCGAGGCAAATGCCGAACATCGGCTTGCCGGTTTCCATCAGCTTCTGGATGGTCGGAACCGCATATTTGCCGGTCGCGGCCGGGTCGCCGGGGCCGTTGGAGAGGAAAATCCCGTCGGGATTGTGCGAGAGGATGTCCTTGGCCGTCGCCGTCGCCGGCACCACCGTGACCCGGGCGCCCTGATCGGCGAGGCAACGCAGGATGTTGCGCTTGGCGCCGTAGTCGACGGCGACGATGTGGAACGGCGCATCTTCGACCTTGCCGTAGCCTTCGCCCCATTTCCAACTGGTCTGGTCCCAGTGATAGGTCTGGGCGGTGGTGACTTCCTTGGCGAGATCGAGGCCCACGAGGCCCGGAAAGGCCTTGAGCTCGGACATGATCGAAGGCTCGTGAAAATAGCCGTCCGGCGAGTGCGCGACGACGCCGTCGGGCATGCCGCCCTCGCGGATTTTGGCCGTCAGTGCGCGCGTGTCGATACCGGTGATGCCGACGATGTTGCGGGCCTTGAGCCAGGCGTCGAGCTTTTGCGCCGCCCGGTAATTGGCCGGGTTGGTGATATCGGCCTTCAGCACCACGCCGCGTACGCCGGATAGGGCCGCCATGTTGACGGTCTCGATATCCTCGTCATTGGTGCCGACATTGCCGATGTGCGGGAAGGTGAAGGTGACGATCTGGCCGGCATAGGAGGGATCGGTGAGGATTTCCTGGTAGCCGGTCATGGCGGTATTGAAGCACACCTCGCCGGCCGCGTGGCCCACGGCGCCAATGCCGCGCCCCTCGAGACGCGTCCCGTCTGCGAGGATCAGAAGTGCGGTCGCGGGGGATTGTTGCCAGCCGGTCACGGTGGGTCTCCAAAGGCTCGAGAGTGCTGATTAAGCGCTTCTCATAGAAGCGCCAGCGCGGCCACGCAAGTGGCAATGCCGCGCGAATAGACTATATGGAGGGGCAAAATCAGCGTCACAAGTGGAGAATAACGATGCGGGAAGCGATCAGTGAAGGCTTGAAAACGGCGCTGAAGGCGCGCGATGCGCGGCGCACGCAGACGCTGCGCTCGATCAATGCCGCCATCCAGGACCGCGATATTGCCGTCCGCACCGAGAATCGCGGGCCGATCACCAATGATGAAATCCTGACCATCATCCAGAAGATGGTGAAGCAGCGGGAAGAGAGCTTTGCCATCTACGCCGAAGCCGGCCGGCAGGATCTGGCGACGGTAGAAAAGGAAGAAATCGACATCCTCAACGAGTTCCTGCCCAAGAGCTTGAGCGACGAAGAGGTGGAGGCGGCGATCAAGGCGGCAATTGCTGTGACCGGTGCGGCGGGCCCGAAGGACATGGGCAAGGTGATCGCCGCGCTGAAGGCGGACTATCCCGGCCGCATCGATTTCGGCAAGGCCTCGGGCAAAGTGAAAGCGGCGCTGGGGAGCTAGATCGGCGATTTTTTTGCCGAAGCACGAATCCTTGGAGCCGTGGCGGACGTCAATGAGATGGCCACGACATGATCCAAGGAGTTTGCAATGCGCTTTACGCTTATCCGCTACCAGGCCAAGCCCGACCGGGCGGCTGACAATCGCGGCCTGATCGAGGCCGTGTTCCGGGAACTGGCCGAGACTGGTTCGCAGGACGTGGGCTATCTCGTGCTCGAACTGGAGGACGGCACGTTCATGCACCTCGTGGCGTCGCCTGACGATCCGGTAGAGAACCCGATCCCCCGCCTCAGCGCCTTCAAGGCGTTCACCGCCAATATCGGCGATAGGCAGTTCGCTCCGGCGCTGTCTGTGCCGGCCAAAGTCGTCGGCAATTACCGCATGCTCGCTGCGACCGAGCAGCCATGACCATCGACACGCCCAGCGCGAATGCCGAGGCGTTTGCGCTGCGGCTGGCGGCGATGCGGCCGCGGCTCCATCGCTACTGCGCGCGCATGACCGGCTCGGTGATCGACGGCGAGGATGTGGTGCAGGACGCGATGATCAAGGCGCTGGAGGCATTTTCCCGCGCGAGTGAAATCGCCAACGTCGAGGCGTGGGCGTTTCGCATCGCGCACAATTGCGCGCTCGACCTGCTGCGCCAACGGACGCGCCAGCAAGCCTGGATCACGGAGGAAGCGGTGGAGGAAATGGCCGATCCGAGCGTCGATACCGAACATCGGCTGGCCGCTGCGGCGAGCCTCAAGACCTTCATGCAATTGCCACCGGCGCAGCGTGGCTGCGTGATCCTGATGGACGTGCTCGGGTATTCGCTGCAGGAGATCGGTGACGTGCTGGACGCAAGTACCGCGTCGGTGAAGGCGAACCTGCATCGCGGCCGGGCGCAATTGCGGGAACTCGCCGACGACGACGCCCCGCCGCCAGCGCGGCCGTTGAGCGAGTTGGAGCGGCGGCAACTCACCGGTTATGTCGATCGGTTCAACGCCCGTGACTTCGACGCACTGCGGGCCATGCTGGCGGAGGATGTGCGGCTGGATCTGGTCGGGCGTACACAGGACAAGGGCAAAAGCGTCGTGGGGAACTACTATTCCCGCTACGAAGGGCATTTCGACTGGCGGATGGCGCCGGGGCAGGTCGAGGGCCGCCCGGCTGTGCTGGTCTATGATCTGGCCGGGGAACTGGCCTATTTCATCCTGCTCGACTGGTCGGCGGAGCGCTTGAGCGTCATTCGCGATTTTCGCTACGCCCGCTACGTGGTCGAGGGCGCGGCGATAAAGGTCGACGGCTAGGCCGGTAACGCCGCCTGGCGGTAGTCCAGCGACCATGACAGGGCGGCCACACCGGCCGCGGCGAGGCTGCAGAGGATGCCGACGACCGGCAGGTACTGATAACCGATGCCGGCGCTCAGCATGGCAGCGCCGACGAAAGCGCCGGCGGCGATGCCGATGTTGAAGGCGGTGGAAACCAGGGTCGCCGCAAGATTCGGCGCCTCGTGCGCGGCGTGCAGAATGCGCGACTGCACCGGGGAATTGAATGCGAAGCCAGCCGCGCCGATCAGGAACATGTTGATCGCCATCGGCACCGGTGCGTGCATGGCAAAGAGCATCGTTGCCTGAAAAAATACCTGCAGCAACAGGATGGCAATCAGCGACGGCATCAACTTCCAGTCGGCAAGACGCCCACCGGAAAAGATGCCGACAATCGAGCCAATACCGAACAGCAGCAGGAACAGCGGCGCGCTCTCAGGCGGAACGCCGGTGATCTCGGCGAGCAGCGGGACCTGATAGGTGACAAAGCTCAGCGCGCCGATCATCTGCAGCGCGATGATCAGGTAAGAGAGCAGCACTTGCTGGCGCCCGAGAACCCTGATTTCGGCGGCTAGCGAAACGGCTTTTTCGTCATGCCCGCGGTCCGCCGGCAAAAGCACGGCAATGGCGATGGTGGCGAGCACAGCGACCGCACCGACGGCCCAGAAAGTCATGCGCCAGCCAAAAGCGTTGCCGATTGCGGTACCGCCGGGCACGCCCAGGATATTGGCCACGGTAATGCCGGCGAAAAACAGCGATAGCGCGGCTCCGCGTCGGCGCGGGGCCACAAGGTTTGCCGCTGCAACGCTGGCAATGCCGTAGAACAGGCCGTGCCCGCAGGCGACAAGAATGCGGGCGCCCATCAGCAGCGGATAGGATGGCGCAAGCGCGCAGAGCACTTGACCGAGCGCGAAGGCGATCATCAGCGCCACGATCATTGGCTTTCGCGGCAGCCGGGCCGTGAGGATGGCAAGGATCGGCCCGCCGATCGCAACGCCGATGGCATAGGCCGTGACCAGCAGTCCCGTAGTGGGGATGCTGACCGAGAGGTCGTTCGAAAGCGCCGGCAGCAGGCCCGCAATGATGAACTCGGCGGTGCCGATGGAAAATGCGGCGAGCGCCAGGGCATAGAGTGCTAACGGCATGAAATGATCACCCGCGGGACCGCGGCTCCTATCGGGCAAGGAGACCATGCTCGCCGTTTTGTGACAAGGCCAAAGCCCACCGGCTACTCGGCTGCGGCAAGCACGCCGCGCTTCTCGATGGTCCAGGAAACAAAGGCGGTGCCGGCGGCGACGAGCGAAAACAGGCAGCCGAACCAGGGCAGGAACGCGTAGCCCAGGCCATGCTCGAGCGCGGTGGATCCGATCACCGCTCCCAGCGCGATGCCGATGTTGAAGGCGCTGGGGATCAGCGTCGAGGCGAGGTTCGGCGCCGCGTTGGCCCAATTGAGGATGCGGGTTTGCACCGGGGCGCCGAAGGCAAAGCTGGCGCCACCCCAGAGCACCACGGATATGGCCATCAGGATCGGCGTGTAGACAACCGCGCCGACCAGGGCATAGATCACGGCCTGGAGCAGCAGGATGCCGATCAGCGAGGGCATCAGCTTCCAATCGGTCAGCCTGCCGCCGATGAAGACGCCCAGGGTTGAGCCAACGCCGAAGAGCAACAGCAGCCAGGGGACGATATCGGCCGAAATGCCGGTGACGGTGATCAGCAGCGGCGCAA
>JAQGKB010000116.1 GCA_028290345.1 Hyphomicrobiales bacterium
TGCAGCAATTGCCGGATCGTCGGTTTTTCGCGATCGATGATATCAAGGATGACGAGGAAGCGGCTGCCGACGCCGCGCTCGCCGCTTGCATCGATCAGCTCGCGCGGGAACGGGCCATCGAGGTCGAAACCGCTGAGGTCGAGATCGGTCATGCGGCGCAGCATCTCGATGGAATATTCCGGCTGGGTCAGCGCGTTGAATTCATCGTGCAGCGCCTGGGCTTCCTTTTCGGTCGAGCCGATGAAGGGGCTGATGCCGGGCAGGATCTTGATATGCTCGGGCTGGCGGCCGACAGCTTTCACCCGCGCCTTGATATCGGCGTAGAATTCCTGCGCGTTATGCAGGGTCTGATGCGCGGTAAAGATCGCCTCGGCGTGGACGCTGGCGAAATAGCGCCCATCCTCGGATGAACCCGCCTGAACATAAACCGGCCGGCCCTGCGGCGAGCGCGGCAGGTTGAGCGGGCCGCGCACCCTGTGGTGCTTGCCGATGTGGTTGATCTCGTGGATCTTGTCGGTATCGGCAAACAGCCCGCTCTGCTGGTCGATGACGAGCGCATCGTCCTCCCAGCTATCCCAAAGCTTGGTCACCACATCGAGGAATTCGTGCGCCCGCTCGTAACGATCAGCGTGGACGGGGTGCTGGTCGAGGCCGAAATTCTGCGCCGCCTGGGCCGCGCCGGTGGTGACGATGTTCCAACCGGCCCGCCCCTTGCTGATGTGATCGACCGAGGCGAAGAGGCGGGCGAGATTATAGGGCTCGTTGTAGGTGGTCGAGGCCGTGGCGATGAAGCCGATGCGTTCGGTAACCGCCGCCAGTGCTGCAATGGTGGTCAGCGGCTCGAGCCGGAAACGGCTGGCGTAGCGGATGTTATCGGCAAGCGAGGGGCCGTCGGCAAAGAACAGGGCATCGAACTTTGCCGCTTCGGCGCGCCGGGCCAGGTCCTGGTAATAGGTGATGTCGACAATGCGCTCGGGCGCGGAGTCCTTGTAGCGCCAAGCCGCCTCGTGATGGCCGCCCGGATAGATGAAGAGATTGAGGTTGAGCTGCCTTTTTACGCTGGGCATGAGCAATTCCTTTCGAAGCCAAATGACAATTCAGTGGTTGATGGTGACGCCGAGCTTTTGCAGCAGATCGGCGCGGATAGAGGCGAAGCGCGGGTCGCCGTGGCCGCGCGGCTCGGGCAAGTCGATGGCGATATCGGCGGTGATGCGCCCGTCCTCGAGCACCAGCACCCGATCGGCGAGGCTGATCGCTTCGTCGACATCATGGGTGACCAGCATCACCGCCGGGCGATGCCGCTGGCAGAGTTGCCGCAGCAGGTCGTGCATGCGCAGCCGCGTGAGCGCGTCGAGCGCGCCGAACGGCTCGTCGGCCAAAAGCAGGGCCGGATCGCGGACGAGCGAGCGGGCCAGGGCGACCCGCTGCTGTTCGCCGCCGGAGAGTTCCACCGGCCAGGCCTGTTCACGGCCGGCGAGCCCGACTTCGGCCAACGCCGCCCTGCCCCGCTCGTCCGCCTGCGAATCGGCGAGCCCGAGCACGACGTTTTCGAGCACCCGCTTCCACGGCAGCAGGCGGGCGTCCTGGAAGACCACGGACTTTTTCTCCGGCGCCTGCAGCAGGCCAGTGCCGGCAACATCGTGGTCGAGGTCCGCGAGCGCCCGCAGCAGGGTACTTTTGCCCGAACCGCTGCGGCCGAGCAGGGCGACGAACTCGCCCTCGCGGATAGTCAGGTTGATGCCGTCCAGAACCGTGCGGCCATTGAAGCCGCG
This sequence comes from Hyphomicrobiales bacterium, assembly GCA_028290345.1. Classification (GTDB taxonomy): domain Bacteria; phylum Pseudomonadota; class Alphaproteobacteria; order Rhizobiales; family Devosiaceae; genus JAQGKB01. Next base: position 1,773 of record JAQGKB010000116.1, read on the forward strand.
CACCAGGTTCTCGACCGCGACGGTCGGCTCGGTCAGTCCGCGAGCGTACGGCGCCATGACAGGGCCCTCTTCTGGATGATGTGGACCAGGCCGTCGGACAGCAGCCCGATCAGCGCGTAGACCACGAGGCCGACAAGGATGGTGCTGGTCTGGCCGTAGGTGCGGGCCAGTTCGATCATGTAGCCCAACCCGCTGGTGGCATTGACCTGCTCGACCACGACGAGGGAGAGCAGCGCCGCCGTCACGGCGTAGCGGAGCCCAAGCAGGAAGGCGGGCAGCGCGCCGGGCAAAACCACGTGCCGGATGAACTCGCCATGCCCCATCCGCAGGGTTTCAGCGAGCTCGACATAGCGGTTATCGATGCCGCGGAGGCCGTTGTGGGTCTGGAGATAGATCGGGATGATGACGCTGAGGGTGATCACCGTCACCTTCATTGGCTCGCCGATGCCAAACCACAGGATCAGCAGCGGAATGAGGGCGAGCGTGGGAATGGCGCGCTTGATCTGGATGGGGCCATCGATGATGGCCTCGCCCCAGCGCGACAGGCCGGAGACCACCGCCAAGGCCGTTCCGATGCCGATGCCAAACGCCAACCCCAAGGCGACGCGGATTGCCGAGGTGGTGAGGTTCGACTGCAACCGCCCGTCGATGATCAGGTCGACGGCGGTGGTTGCGACGGTCCACGGCGCCGACAGCGTGCGCTGGTCGATGAAGCCGGTCAGCGAGCCGAGCGACCAGATGGCGAGGACCAGGATGGTGCCGAGGTGCGCGGCATAGGGAATTTCCCGGCCCAGGCCGAGGCGCCGCGCGCGCGGACGCTGATCGATGGCCCGGCTGCCGGCGGTGGCTCGCGACTGCCGGCGACTGCCGCCAACCGCGTGTTTGGTATCGACGTAATATGCGCTCATGGGTTTGACCTCCTGCAACGAGATACGGTTACGGCGTCTTCAGGGCGTCGGCGGCGAGGTGCTCGAACCGCCGGTCAAAGTTCTTCTCGGCGTCGAAAACCTGATTGCCGGTGGCAGCAGCCAGCAGCGCGATGGTGGCCTGGTGCCGCTTGATCACCTCGTCCCAGTTGTCGGGAATGTCGTACTGGCCGGCGATGTCGACGAGGTATTTTGCGTCTTCCTTGCTCACGCCCTGGTCGGCGACAAAATACTTGTCGATCCACTCTGCCGGGTGATCCTGGATCCACTTTTGCGCCAGCGCCCAGACTTCCACGTACTGAGCTAGCGCAGCGGCCTTGGCCGGATCGTCGAGCACCCATTGCGGGGCGTAGAGGTGGGAGGCATCGTCGCGCAGGCCATGCTTGATGGTGCTGGCGCCATCCTTGCCGTACTGGGCGATGTAGCGTTTGAGATAGACGCCGCTGATCGGGGCGATATCGATCTGCCGGCTGGCCAGCGCCACCGGATAAACGTCGCCGGTGCTGGGCAACTCGATCAGTTGCACGTCGTTCTTGGTGAGGCCGGCCGCCTGCAAGGCCCGCAGCACCAGCACGCCTTGGGCCTGTCCAGGGCTATAGGCGATCTTCTTGCCGCGGAAATCGGCCAGAGACTTGACGCTGACGCCCGGTGCGACGCCGAATGCGTAGAGCGGATTGGCGATCGGGTCCTTGTGGAATTTCGCGGCGATGATGCGCACCGGCAGGCCGGTCCACGTCGCGTGGATCGCCGGAATTTCGGCGACGGAACTGACGTCGAGTGCCTTGGCGCGGAACGCCTCGCTGGATTGCGGCCCGCCGCTGATATTGGCCCATTCGACCTTGAAGGTCAGTCTGTCGACAAGGCCCGAAAGCTGCAGGGCCTTTTGCGTGGTCGGATCGCCGACTCGCAGTACGGTGCCCGTCGGCACCTCGGCGAGGAGCGGCGCCGAGACGGGCGACTGCGCTTGCGCAGGCAGCGTCGCCAACGCCGCGACGCCAAGCAGGGCCGCGGCCGCCAGACGGCGGAACAGAATTGCAGAAACCATCACGCTTCATCCCATGTGAAAACCATGGGAGCAGCTTGCCGCTATCAGTCTATAAATTCTATAGACATTAGTGGCATAAAATATCGTCTTGCGGCGGAAGCTTGGAAAGTGCGCATCGTCCCGAACGGCCGGCGGGCGACACGTTCACTTCAAGGATGCAAGCCGCTGGATCGCCTCGTCCAGCACCTCATCGCGCTTGGCAAAGCAGAGCGGATGAAATTGGTAGGCCCGTCCTTGTCGTAGAAAGCAGAGAGTGGCACCGCGGCGACGCCGGCTTCGATGGTGATGCGGCGGCAGAAGCTGACGTCATCTTCCGCGGTCAGCCCCGCAATGTCGGCAACGACGAAGTAGGTGCCCTCGGCCGGTGCCATCGCAAACCCCAATCGGCCAAGCCCTGCGGAAAGCCGGTCGCGCTTGCCTTCGAGATCGCGCGCCAGGCCCGCGAAATAGGCGTCGTCCTGGTTGAGACCGAAGGCTACCGCCTTCTGCAGATTGGGCGGGGTGGTAAAGGTGGTGAATTGATGCGCCTTGGCGATCGGATCGAGCAAAGCCGGCGGCGCCGTGACGTAGCCGACCTTCCATCCGGTGAGCGACAGGGTCTTGCCGGCCGAGCCGATGCGCACCGTCCGTTCGGCCATGCCGGGAAAGCTCATCAGCGGCAGGTGCCGGCGCCCGTCGAAAACGATGTGCTCGTAGACCTCGTCGCAAATGGCGATCGCATCATGGCGCACGACCAGCGCGGCAATAGCCCCGAGTTCGGCGGCGGTGAAAACCTTGGCCGCCGGGTTCATCGGGTTGTTGAGCAGCACCACCTTGGTACGCGGCGAAAATGCCACTTCCAACGCGGCAACATCGAGCTCCCAGCCGGGCGGCGACAAGCGCACCAGTTTTGGGACACCACCCGCCCGGCGCACCAGGGGCAGGTAGCAATCATAGAGTGGCTCGAAGAGGATGACTTCGTCACCGGGGGTGAGCAGGGCCGCCATGCAGTCCGACAGCGCCTCGGTGGCCCCGGAGGTGACGAGGATTTCGGTCTTCCAATCCACGGTGATATCGTGGAAGCGGGCGTTGGCCGCGGCCACGGCCTGGCGCAATTCCGGGGCGCCGAGCATCGGCGGATACTGGTTTGATTGTTCCAGCAGAGCATCGGCGGCGACGCGGCGCACGCTCTCCGGGCCGTCGGTATCGGGAAAGCCCTGCCCCAGATTGATGGCGCCATGCTCCCGCGCCAGGAGCGACATCACTTCGAAGATGGTGGTCGGCAGGCCGGTATAGATCGGATTGGTGCGCGCCATGGTTTCGCCCGAGAAGATTGCCTTATCCTAGGTGACCGATTTCAGGCGTACCGGCAAGCTCGGCTGCGTTCCTATTGCTTCAAGCCCG
>JAQGKB010000132.1 GCA_028290345.1 Hyphomicrobiales bacterium
GCGGCCGAAGGTGCTTTCGCGCACGGTTGCGGTGGGATGGATCGTGGGCTCCAGGCCCAGCATTTTCTCGCTCATGGGTGCTCTATTTGCGGGTGGTCAGGCTTTGCCAATAGAATTCGCTGCCGGCGGGGCATCGAAAGAACTACGACGGGAATGTGACAGGCTGATTGCAGTTCCTTGATCGCATTGAGCAATCCAGTATTGGACCAATATTGTATTGGTCTAGCATCGGAGTGCGAAATCACGGGCGGCGTCAGCCGAATAACTGATGGCGGCGCACCCGCGATGGGCATAAATTCCGCGCCATCGAAGATCACAACCGATGGAGGACTATTATGTCAGCCGTATCTGCTGCGCGAATTGCGCTCGTTGTTGGTCTCGGCTTGACGTCGCTGCCGGCACTGGCGGCGGGGCCAGAGGGAAGCTGGTTCTGCGCCCGCGACGGGCAAGCCTATGGCACGCTCGGCATCCAGGCCGGCCGCTATCTCGTGATCCGGGACGGGCAGCCGGCGCGTCCGGGCCACTATTCCCAGGCGTTCCCGCAGATCGCCATCGCCGATGGACCGCTGTGGAGCGATCTGGGCGTCGAGGCGGGGACTGTCCAGAATACCACGCCGCGGCAGATCACCTTCGATGCCCGGCATGGCGGGGATTTGACCTGCCGTGAAGTGCTGTAGGGGCGTGCCCCGACACTCCTCACGCCACTAGATGCAGGCCCCATGACGCCACGCGGTTGCGGCCGCTGCGTTTGGCGAGGTAGAGCGCGTTGTCGGCCCCGCGCAGCACGCTGCCGAAGCTGGCGTTGCCGCCGTCGGGAACGGCAAAGCCGGCGCTGACGGTGCAGTGCAGCGGGCCGGCATCGGTATCGACGACTTCGCTTTCGAAGCTGGCACGAATGCGCTCGGCCATGAGCGCTGCCATTTCGGGGGTGCAGCGCGGCAGCACCAGCGCGAATTCCTCGCCGCCGAGGCGCGCCGCCACGTCCGTCGGTCGCACATTGTGCGTGATGGCCGCGGTGAACCGACGCAGCACTTCGTCGCCGGTGGCATGCCCGTACTGGTCGTTGACGTTCTTGAATTCATCGAGATCGAAGACGATCACGGCTGTCAGCGCCGGCAGGTTTTCGACGCCGAAGCGATCGAACAGGGCGCGGCGGTTGAGCAGGCCTGTCAGGCCATCGGTCAGCGCGTCGTTGCGGTGGATCTGCGCCTCGCGCGACTGGTTGAGGGCGAGCGACAGGGCGCCGATACCGGTAATGCCGATGATGGAAACGATGACGTTGAGATCCTCGGCCCAGTTTTCGAGCGGACCTTGCAGCACCAGCGGAGAAACCACCGCGATCATGATGCCGCAGATCAGGAACGAGACGCCCACCGTCACATAGAGCGCCGCGACGACGGCGAGTGGCAGCGGCGCCTCCCGTCGCATCCCCCAATAGATCCGGGCGACGGCGAACAGGATGGCGGCAGCGATACAATTGCCCAGGATCGAACCGAGGCCATCATAGCCAAGCAGGAACGGCACAGCGACCGGGACCACCGACGCCAGCGCGAAAAGCGCCAGGGTGCGGCTGCTGGCCTCGCGCCTGCCGAACTGGCGGGCGGCCGCGTAGGCGGCGATAAATCCCAGGATCAGCAGCGCGAACGAGGCCAAGCCGACCAGCGGCAGCATATCGATAGTATATAGGGCGAACATTCCCGCGCCTGCGACGACGAGCAGCATGGCGGAGGAGCCGGCGAGCAGGTAGCGCTCGCGCTTGGACACAAGCCAAGCCATGAACAGCGTCAGGCAGAGCGAACTGCCGGAAAAGGCGATTGCCAACAGAAGCGAATTGTAATCAAGCAGCACTGCGGCGATTCCAGTTCACGGTCCGGAATGGTACCATCTTGCGCGCGGCGGCACGACATGCTCGCCCGTCCCGGTAGCAAGATCGTTAGCGATCGGTAAAGGATCGGGTGCGCGGCCGATTTCGCGCCGTCAGGATGCGGGGCCGGCGCTGATCGCCGCCGGGGCAAAATTGTCGAGGAACCACAGGCGCGACAAGACAACGACTTCGTCCAGTGCGCCCCGCTCTTCGAACAGGTGCCCGGCACCGGGCACGATGACCAGCGACTTGACGCAAGTCAGTTGCGCCAGCGCTTTCCGGTTCACGGCGATCACCGGCTCGTCGGCACCGCCCACGATCAGCAGGGTGGGCGCACCGACATCGGGTAGCGCGGCGCCGGCGAGGTCGGGCCGGCCGCCGCGCGAGACAACGGCCGCGATTTCATGGCCGAGATCGGCTGCGGCGGCCAAGGCTGCGCCGGCTCCGGTGCTGGCGCCGAAATAGCCGATCGGCAGATCGCCGAGCACCGGCTCGTTCTGCGCCCAATAGGTCGCGACCAGCAGCCGGCCAGCCAAGAGCTCAATATCGAAGACATTGTCGCGGTCGGCCTCTTCCTGCGGCGTCAGCAGGTCTAGCAGCAGCGTTGCGAGACCGGCTTGGCGCAGGCCCTCCGCCACGTACTGGTTACGCGGGCTGAGCCGGCCGCTGCCGCTGCCATGCGCGAAGATCACGAGGCCCAACGGCGGAGAATCGGGCAGCGCCAGCACGCCCTGCAATACCTCGCGGCCGAACTGAACGGTCTTCACGCCGCTCGGGTCGGGCATGGTCAGAGCCCGAATGGATAGGTTTCCGGCACGTCCTCGGACGGTGCACCTGCGAAGGGCGTGATTGCCGTGGTTTCGGCGAACCAGACATAAGCGTCGAACTGCTCGGAAAGCACGGCGCGGAAGTAGTGGCTCAAGAGTTCGGTGTCGGGGCGGTAGATGACGCCGATGGCGCGCTCAAGCCGAGGCGCTGCCAGTGCATGCGCCACTTCCAGGCGATTATGGCCGCGCCAGTCGGTGAGCGAACGCGCCATGCCGGCGCGCCGGAACAGGTGCTCGTAGCTGTCGGCGCGAGCCGGCAGCACCGTCATGATCTGCACCGGCGCATCCCAATCACTGGCGGCCGCGACGCGGCCGCGATCGGTGCCAAAGCCGATGGCGACCATCTCATCGCGATAGGCCGAACGGCAGAGTTCGCCGATGTTGAATTCGCCTTGCCAGCCCATGGCGGTCGCGGCGGCGTTGCCAATGTGGGAATTGTGGGCCCAGACAATCGCCTTGGCCGCAGGGCCCCGCGCCTGCATCAGCCGTTGCAGCGTTTCGAACATGTGGCGGTCGCGCAAGTTCCACGATTCGCGGGCGCCACGATACATGGCGCGGTAGTATTGCTCGGCGGCGAGCACGATGCGGGCGTTCTGCTCGGCATCGAGATAGGCGTCCTTGTCGCGTTCGAGGTCGCCCAACCGCAATTCCAGCATGGCCTTGAGTTGAGCCACTGCCTCGTTCTCGCAGGTGTCGCTCGCCTGCAAAGCCCAGTGGCCATAACCGGCGGGCTCATCCTGCCACGGCGTCAGGCAGGCATAGCGCTGGCGCGCCAGCCGGGCCTGCTCGGGGTCGATCTCATCGAGGTAGTTGAGCACGGCGGCGATCGAACTGCGAAGGCTATAAAGATCGAGGCCGCGGAATTCGGCGCGGGTCTCGAACGGCAGGCCGGCATTGAAATCGTGTAGCCAATCGATGAACTCGCGCACCTCGAGATTACGCCACATCCAGGTCGGGAAGCGGGCGAAGGCGGCGTCCTCGGAGGCGGATGGATCGCGATGGCGCACGTAGCGGTCGAGGCGGTCTGCATCGGGCCAATCGGCTTCGACGGCGACGATGTTGAAGCCGTGCCGATCGATCAGCCGGCGGGTGATGGCGGCGCGGGCGCGATAGAATTCGGAGGTGCCGTGCGTGGCCTCGCCGAGCATCACCACCCGCGCATCGGCAAAGCGCTCGAACGGGCTGGCAAAATCGGGTGCAAGTGGAGACTCGATCGCTTCGCTCCAGCCGCGCAGCGCGGCGGCATCGTCATCGGTCTTGGCGAGCGGGACGGTTTCGATTGTGGACGAGGTGGCCATGGTTCCAACTCCACATTTCGCGAGGACCAGAGGCGGTCCACAGCATCGGCCTCAGCAATAACGTCGGGGAGATAGGCCGGTTCCGGCACGAAAGGTCCTTCTCAAACCAGCAGCGACTGACCGCCATCGATCCAGATCGGCGTGCCGGTGATGTGGCGCGAGCGGTCCGAAGCGAGGAAGACCACGAGATCGGCAACGTCTTCGGCGGTCCCCGGCTGTCCGGCCGTCAAGGGGACGTCGCCCTCGGGGAATTCGGCGGGGACCTTTGCCTCGTCGACGTTGCGTTGCTTGGTATTATCGCCGATCTCGGTGCCGATGGCGCCGGGGCAGATGACGTTGACGCGGATCTTGTACTGCGCCAGTTCGAGCGCGGCCATCTGGCCGAGAGCAAGCTGGCCGGCCTTGGTGGTCGCATAGGCGCTGGCACCGGGTGTGGTGAAGGTGCGCGTACCGTTGATCGAGGAGGTGATGATGATCGAGCCGCCGCGCACGCGCAGCATCGGCACGGCATAGTGCAGCGTGAGGAAGGTGCCGCGCAGGTTGATGGCGTTGGTCTCGTCCCATTCCCCGGGCTTGAGGTCCTGGATCGGGGCCCAGACGCCATTGACGCCGGCATTGGCAAAGACGATGTCCAGCCGGCCGAACTCATCGGCGATGTGGCCGAAGACATCCTGCATCTCCTTGTCGCTGGAGACATCGGCCGGGATGGGTAGGGCTTTGGCGCCCAACGCCCTGATCTGGCCGGCGACTTCTTCCAGTTCGTCGGCACTGCGGCTCACCAGCCCAACGTCGGCCCCCTCGCGGGCCAGAGCCAGCGCCGCGGCGGCGCCGATGCCGGATCCGGCGCCGGTAACGAGGGCAATCCTGCCGTCGAGGTCCATGATTACCCTCCTTCAGAGCATCGGGCGACCGCCGGTGACGGGGATCATGGCGCCGGTGATGTAGCTGGCCTCGTGCGAGGCGAGCAGCACGTAGACGGGCGCAAGTTCGGCCGGTTGCCCGGCGCGGCCAAGCGGCGTGTCGCTGCCGAATTTTTCAACTTTTTCCTTCGGCATCGTCGAGGGGATCAGCGGGGTCCAGATCGGCCCGGGGGCGACGCAATTGACGCGAATGCCCTTCGGGGCGACCAACTGGGCGAGGCCGGCCGTGAAATTGGCGATGGCCCCCTTGGTGGTCGCGTAGGCGAGCAGGGTTGGGGACGGGTTCTTGGCGTTGATCGAGGTGGTGTTGATAATGGCGCTGCCCGGCTTCAGGAGCGGCATGGCCGCTTTGCAGAGATAAAATGGAGCGTAGATATTGGTGCGGAAGGTCCGGTCCCACTCCTCGCTGCTGATCTCCTCAATGCTTTCATGGGTACTCTGGAAGGCAGCGTTGTTGACCAGGATGTCGAGCCCGCCGAGTTCCTGTACCGCCTTGTGGATCAGCGATTGGCAGTGGGCCTCGTCGCTGACGTCGCCCGGAAC
>JAQGKB010000162.1 GCA_028290345.1 Hyphomicrobiales bacterium
CGGCGATGCGCCCAGGGATCCCTTCTCCCCTTGTGGGAGAAGGTGGCGCGCAGCGCCGGATGAGGGGTCCTCTTACTGAGTCAGCGACCCCTCACCCGCCCGGAGCCTGCACTCGGGCGCTACGCGACCCGGGTGGGCACCCTCTCCCACAAGGGGAGAGCGAAAGGCGGAGCCAACGTCGTTGGCCTGCGCAGCCAGCCTCTAGGCACGAAGTCCCCGCCCTACAGCGGATGCCCGCTCAACAGCTTCGGCCCGCCCGCATCCAACCCAGCCGCCCGGGCGATCAGGCCGGATTTGATCGGTGGCAATCGGTCGACGATGCCGAGGCCGAAATCGCGCACTGCCCGGACCGGGGCGATGTCGTTGGAGAACAGCCGGTTGAGCCCGTCGGTCATGGCCGCCATCAGCGTGGTATCGAGCCGGCGCCAGCGCTGGTAGCGCTCCAGCACCTCGCCGCCGCCGTGATCGAGCCCGAGCCGCATCGCCTCGATCACCACCTCGGCCAGCGCCGCCACGTCCTTGAGCCCCAGATTGAGGCCCTGTCCGGCGATGGGATGCACCACATGCGCGGCGTCCCCGATCAGCGCCAGGCGCGGCGCGACGAAGGCGCGGGCGATCTGCAGCCGCAGCGGAAACGACTGCACCCGGCCTTCCAGCGTCACCGCCCCCAGGCTTGACCCCATCACGCCTTCGATGATCTCGGCCAGCGCCTCGGACGGCAGCTCCTTGTAGCGCTCTGCCGTTTCCGGCGATTCTGTCCACACCAGCGATGAGCGGTTCCCCTGCAGCGGCAGGCTGGCGAACGGGCCGGCCGGCCGGAAATGCTCGTAGGCGGTGCCGTCATGCGGCAGCGCATGCCCGATCGTGGTCACGATGCCGGACTGCTTGTAGTCATGCGCCACCACCTTCATGCCAGCCATGTCTCGCAGCGCGGAATTCTGCCCGTCGGCGGCGACCACCAGCGGCGCGGTGAGAGTGCGACCGTCCGCCAGCGTCAACCGGCCGGCATTCGCTTCCGCTGTAAAGCCGGAAATTTCGGCCGGCGCGATCAGATCGACTTTCCCATCGAGCGCCGCGAGCAGCGCTGCAACGGTCGCTGTGTTGGGTACCATGTGGGCGAACGGTTCGCCCGGGCGCACCTCGCCCTCAAAGCTCAGGAACAGCGGCCGGGCCAAGTCCCCGCGCCCCGAATCAGTGATTTTCATTTTCAGGATCGGCGTCGCGTCCGGCGCCAGCATTTCCCAGACGCCTAGCGTCTCGAAGAGGCGGCGCACCCCGGCCGCCAGGGCCGAGGCCCGGCCATCCACCGGAACCACGAAAGCGCGCCGGTCCACGATCCCGATTTTCGCGCCGCCCATGAAACGGGTCAGCGCCAGCGCAAGGGTCAACCCCACCGGTCCGCCGCCGACGATCAGTACGTCATAGTGTGTGTTGCTCATGGCCCAATGTTCATCGTCTGTGCAGCCTGCGCAAGCGCCAAGCACCCCTGCCGTTTATTGCGGCAAAATCGCCAATTTTGCATAAATGTTGGGCACATATGGCCAGGTCGATACAGGCGCTACACCGTCCAAATCCCGACTTTGTGGCATTTGTTTAACAGAATCATAAGTTTGCAGGAAAGCAGCCGATTTGGCACGCTGTTTGAGTCAGTTAAGGCATCGGCGACAGTCCAAGTTATTGAAAGGGGCACCCATGAAACTGGTGGTAGCTATTATCAAACCATCGCGGCTCGAAGAGGTTCGTCAGGCGCTCAACTCACTCGATGTCCATGGCATGACGGTGACCGAGGTCAAGGGCTACGGCCGTCAGAAGGGTCACTCGGAAATCTACCGCGGCACGGAGTATGCGGTGCATTTCCTCCCCAAACTCAAGATCGAGATCGCCGTCGACGACAACCAGTCGGACGCGGTCGTCACCGCCATCCGCGAATCGGCCCAGACAGGCCGCATCGGCGACGGCAAGATTTTCGTATTCGATCTCGAACACGTCGTCCGCATCCGCACCGGCGAAACCGGCGCGGCGGCGCTCTGATGCCGCTTTCCCCATATCCGGAGACTCAACAATGACAGTGAATAAGACGTCGACATTTCTGGGGACTGCGGCGCTCGCATCCCTGCTGGCAGCGCTTCCCGCGCTCGCCCAGGCGACCGCGGCAGCAACCGCGGCGGCTGCGCCGGCCGCCACTCCGGCGCTGACGGTGAACAAGGGCGATACGGCCTGGATGCTGGTGTCGACCATCCTCGTTATCCTGATGACCATCCCGGGCCTGGCCCTGTTCTATGGTGGCCTCGTCCGCTCCAAGAACATGCTGTCCGTGCTGATGCAGGTTTTCGCCGGCTTCTGCATGATCGCGCTGCTCTGGGTGGCCTATGGCTATTCGCTGGCATTCGGCGGCCCGACCGACGGCTCGGGCATTTCGGCCTTCATCGGCGATTTCTCGAAGCTGTTCCTCAACGGCGTGACGCCGGATTCGATCTCTGCAACTTTCAGCAAGGGCGTCGGCATTCCGGAACTGACCTTCGTCATCTTCCAGCTCACCTTCGGCGCCATCACTCCCGCGCTGATCATCGGTGCGGTGGCTGAACGCATGAAGTTCGGCGCGGTGATGCTGTTCCTCGCCATCTGGTTCACCTTCTCCTACCTGCCGATCGCGCACATGGTCTGGGCCTCGGGCGGGTTCCTGTTCTCCAAGGGCGCCCTCGACTTCGCCGGCGGCACCGTGGTGCACATCAACGCCGGTGTGGCGGGTCTCGTCGCTGCCATCGTGCTGGGGCCGCGCGTCGGCTTCCTCAAGGAACCGATGGCGCCGCACAACCTGACCTTCACCATGATCGGCGCCTGCCTGCTCTGGGTCGGCTGGTTCGGCTTCAATGCCGGTTCCAACCTCGAAGCCAACGGACTGACGGCGCAGGCGCTGCTCAATACCATCACCGCTACGGCGGCGGCGGCTCTCGCCTGGGCCACCGCTGAAAAGTTCATCCGCGGCCACGCCAGCGCTCTCGGCGCCGCTTCGGGTGCCGTTGCGGGGCTCGTCGCCATCACGCCGGCAGCCGGCTACGCCGGTAATCTCGGCGCCATCGTTCTGGGCGCCGTTGCCGGGCTGGTCTGCCTCTGGGCCGTGGTCACCCTGAAGCCGCGCTTCAAGTACGACGACAGCCTGGACGTGTTCGGCGTGCACGGTATTGGCGGCATGGTCGGCGCCCTCGGCACCGCCATCGTCGCGGCCCCCAGCCTTGGCGGCTTCGGTCCCCTGACCGACGGCGCCTACTCGATCGGCAGCCATTTCGTGACCCAGCTGACCGCCGTCGTGATCGCGGTGGTGTGGTCCGCCGTGGTGGCCTTCGTGGCACTGATGATCGTTAAGGCCGTGATGGGCCTGCGCGTCACCGAATCGGCCGAGAACGACGGTCTCGACCTCTCGACCCACGGCGAACGCGCCTACAACTAACCCGACGACACGGGGCGGCGTTTCTCCTCCCTGCTAGCCCCGTGTCAGGGCAACTGGACGGCTTGGTTGCGGCCAAGCCGTCCATCTTCCCCACCCGACCAGGTTGGTCGCGGCGTGCAGCTCGTGCTCCTCTTGGCCCGCCACAGAGGCTTCCCACTCGCAAACCGCACGGGCTGCACACCCGGGCCAACACAATTTTGAACCCGCGCCGGGAGGCGCGGGTTTTTGATTTGGGGTTCGCGATGGCAGTACTTCTGTAACTGAAACCGTCATCACCCGGTTTATCCGGGCGACGAACGGGCTCCGCATCCGCCCCACCCCGCGTTGGTTAGCGTGAGATTAACCACGGCATCATACCATCCGCCATTCCTGGGCGACAAACGCCCGCTTGCTCAGAACTTGAGAGACGCCCGGACAATGGCCTCACGTCCCCAGCCCATGCTCGAAAATCTCAACGCCTCCACGCCGGTCTTTGCCATCAAGATACCCGTTCGCCTGATCGGGTTTTTGCTGCTCGGCCTCGTGATCGTGATCATGCTGTCACTGGCCTCCTGGTCGGTCGATGATCCGAGCCTTTCCTACGCGACGGCAAAGCACCCGGCGAACTGGCTCGGCTTTCCCGGCGCCGTGATTGCCGATCTTTGCTTCCAGGTCTTCGGCATTGCGATTTTCGTCATGCTGATTCCCCTGGTGGCTTGGGGCTGGAACCTGGTGCGCCGCCAGGTGCCCTCAAAGTTTCTGCTGCGAACCCTGGCATGGCTCGGCGCCAACCTGCTGACCACCGGAGTTTTCGCCTTCGTCGCCGTGCCGCCAAGCTGGCCGCTGCCGACCGGCCTCGGTGGCCTTGTCGGCCAGTCGTTCGAGATGTTGGCGACCGTTGTCACCAAGCAGGCTCCCGAGGGTTCGACGGCACTGGTCTTTGCGATGATTCTCGTCGCCCCCACCCTGGCGCTGATGTGGATCGCGCTCGGCATCGGCACGCGCCCTGCGAAGAAATCCGCCGTCGGCGGCCGCATGGGCAAGGCGGCGCCTGCCGTCACGCCGGAAGAGCGCGATTTCGATGCCGCCGAGGGCACCGCCTTTTTCGACGTCGCCCTGGGTGGCCTCGTCCACATGGCCTATTCGGCGCAGACGGCCTTCCGGCGCGCCCGGGTCAAGGCCCGCGAGAAGCGCGATGCCGACGCCCAGGAGTGGCGTAGCGAGGCGGTGGAGCCCAGCCTGCAGGGTAATCGCCCCGGCGCTGACCCTGCCCGCCAGGAACAGCCTCTGGTGGTCGAGCGCCGCGCCATCAATATCGAAACCCGTAGCGCGCCATCGTTCGAGAGCGACGAGCTCGAATATCCCGACGACGATGAAAGCCTTGGCGAAGTCATGCCTGAGATCGTGCCCGAGGTCCGGGTTTCCGGCGGTCCGCCGCGCCCGCCAGCGGCCGTAGCCGCGCGCGTCGTTGCTCCGGCCGCCCGTCCCGTCCCCGGCAATCGCCTGGCGCGCGAGGCGCAAGGCTCGCTGCTGCGCGACCCCAACGTCTTCGAACTGCCCGAACTCAGCCTGCTGGCCGAGCCGAGGCACAAAGGCATCAGCGACGAGCACCGCCCTGAGCGGCTCGAGGCCATGGCGCGAAAACTCGAAGGCGTGCTCGAGGACTTTGGCGTCAAGGGCGACATCATTAACGTCCGTCCCGGCCCGGTGGTGACGCTTTATGAACTGGAGCCGGCCGCCGGCATCAAATCCAGCCGCGTCATTTCGCTTGCCGACGATATCGCCCGCTCGATGAGCGCCATCTCTGCCCGCGTCGCCGTGGTGCCCGGCCGCAACGCCATCGGCATCGAACTGCCGAACGAAAACCGCGAGACCGTCTACCTGCGCGAAATGCTCTCCTCGACCGATTTCGAGAAGATGAAGGGGAAACTCCCGATCTGCCTCGGCAAGACCATCGGCGGCGAGCCGATCATCGCCGATCTCGCCCGCATGCCGCATCTGCTGATCGCCGGTACCACCGGCTCGGGCAAGTCGGTGGGCATCAACACCATGATCCTCTCGATCCTTTATCGCATGACGCCGTCCGAATGCCGGATGATCATGATCGACCCGAAAATGCTCGAACTCTCCATCTATGACGGCATTCCGCACCTCCTGACCCCTGTCGTCACCGACCCGTCCAAGGCCGTCGTGGCGCTGAAATGGGCCGTGCGCGAAATGGAGGATCGCTATCGCAAGATGAGCAAGATCGGCGTGCGCAACATCGATGGCTTCAACCAGCGCGTCGCCGAATCGAAGGCCAAGGGCGAGGTCATCACCCGCACCGTGCAAACCGGCTTCGATCGCGAAACCGGCGAGGCGATCTTCGAGAGCGAGGAGTTCGATCTCGAGCCGTTGCCGTTCATCGTCATCATCGTCGATGAAATGGCCGACCTGATGATGGTGGCGGGCAAGGATATCGAAGGCGCGATCCAGCGCCTCGCCCAGATGGCCCGCGCCGCCGGCATCCACATAATCACCGCAACGCAGCGCCCGTCCGTGGACGTCATCACCGGAACCATCAAGGCCAACTTCCCGACCCGCGTCTCCTTCCAGGTGACCTCCAAGATCGACAGTCGCACCATTCTTGGCGAACAGGGCGCCGAACAGCTGCTGGGCAATGGCGACATGCTCTACATGGCCGGCGGCGGTCGTATCCGGCGCCTGCACGGACCATTTGTTGCGGACGGCGAAGTGGAACGCATCGTTGCCCACCTCAAGTCGCAGGGCTCGCCCGACTACCTCGATTCGATCACCGCCGATGAGGACGACGAGGACGGCGCGCCGGCCGGCGACGATTTCGGCGGCTCGGGCGACGAACTCTACGACAAGGCCGTCAATATCGTGCTGCAGGATAAGAAGGCTTCCACCAGCTACATCCAGCGGCGCCTTGCCATCGGCTACAACAAGGCGGCGACGCTGATCGAACGCATGGAGCAGGAGGGCGTCATCTCGCAGGCCAACCACGCCGGCAAGCGCGAGATCCTCGTGGGCGGCGACCAGCAGCAGTACTGATCGCAAAGCCTCGCGGCGTGGGCCTGTG
>JAQGKB010000194.1 GCA_028290345.1 Hyphomicrobiales bacterium
TCAGGCAAGTTCTCGCTCGCCATGCTGGCCCGCGACCAGGAGATGATCGGCGACGCGTTCGCCGGAAAGCTCGGCAAGGTCGACCGCTTCGCGCTTGGCGTCTGGGGTACATGGCCCTCGGGCAACCCGTTGCTCTACGGCGCCGCCACGGCGCTGGATTGTGAAGTCATCGGCCGGTTTGAAACGCAGACCCATGTGCTGTTCGCCGGCGCCATCGTCGAGGCAGACACTTCGAACCCCGCCGAACCGCTGCTCTGGTACCAGCGGCAATACCAGGTGCCGCGCCTTCCCGGTCGCCTCGGCGCCGATCCGGCCTGAGCGACTGCTGCGCCTGGGCGCTCACTTTTTCGAGAGAAGGGTTGGCAGCCGGACGAAAGCTCAACTAGCCTTGGTCTGCGTCCGTTCATACCCTGGGCAGCATCGCCCGGCCGCTGAACGCAACGTAGGGATATCGGCCATGCCAAGGCGGCCACTCTACAGCAAGTCAGGAAAAGCACGGGTTACCGGTGGATCGCACTGGGTCGCTCCCGATGGGGTGAGTCCGGTATTCGCCGAAATGCCCGAAGAAGATCGCGGTCCCACCCTGCGGCGCAGGATTGCGCTGTGGTGGAACGGCCTCTATGGCCGGCACCAAGGCAAACTGCTGGTCGCCATCAGCGTCGCCGCGACACTGGCTGTAGTCGGGACCTATGAGCTGGTCAGCCCGCCGGCGCAAAACCTGACGCAGCGGCAGCTCAATGCCGCGGTGAACTTCGCCATCGACAAGCGCCCGCGCGGACCCTCAGTGGCATCGGTGGCGTATTCCAAGATCATTCCGTCGGTGGTGCGGGTCAACGGCTACGATCCCGATGAGCCAGGTACCCCACCAGCCAAGGCCAACGCGCCCAACCCGCCGGCCAACAACCCGCCGGGCAATAGCCCGCTGCCCAACAACCCGACAGCCAAGAATCCATCCGACAAGAACGGCCTTCAGGAAGATTTTCACGAGAAGTTCACCGCAGTCGGCACCGGTGTGGTGATCGACGACAGCGGCACTATCCTGACCAATCTGCACGTCGCCGCCGCCGCCAAGAAGCTGCGGGTGGTGTTCTCGGACGGCACCGAGGCCGATGCCTCGATCGTCGGGGCGCAGCCGGAGAATGACCTGGCGGTGATCAAGCCCAATCGCATTCCCGATGACCTGCAGCCAGCCACCCTGGCCTCGACCCAGGGTCTGCGCCCGGGCGACGACGTGGTCGCCGTCGGATTTCCCTTCGGTATCGGCCCTTCGGCTTCGGCAGGGGTGGTTTCCGGCCTGAAGCGTGAATTCCAGTCCGAAGGCGAGCCGCCGCTGACCAATCTCATCCAGTTCGACGCCGCGGCCAATCCGGGCAATTCCGGCGGGCCGCTGGTCAATGCCGACGGCGAAGTTGTCGGCATCGTCACCGCCATCCTCAACCCGTCGGGCGTGCGCACCTTCGCCGGCATCGGCTTTGCCGTACCGATCGAAAACGCTGCCGCCGCCGCAGGAGAATCGCCACTTTAGGCCAACCCCCAACCTTGGCTGGAGACAATGGACAACGAACCGCAAAAGACTGCCCCCGAGATCGCATCGCTGATGGAGCAGATCCTCTATGAGGTGAAAAAGGTCGTTGTCGGCCAAGACCATTTCCTCGAGCGCGTGCTCGTGGCCCTGCTCGCCAAGGGCCATCTGCTGGTGGAAGGCGTGCCGGGCCTCGCCAAGACGCTGACCGTCAATACGCTGGCGCAGGCGATGCAGGGCTCCTTCAAGCGCATCCAGTTCACCCCCGACCTCGTACCCTCGGACCTCGTCGGCACCCGCATCTACAACCAGAAGACCGGCGATTTCGCGACTTCGCTCGGCCCTGTGTTCTGCAATCTGCTCCTCGCCGACGAAATCAATCGTGCACCGGCCAAGGTGCAGAGCGCGCTGCTCGAGGTGATGCAGGAACGCCAGGTGACCATTGCCGGCGAAACCCACAAGGTGCCGAACCCCTTCGTGGTGATGGCCACGCAGAACCCGATCGAAACGGAGGGCACCTACCCGCTGCCCGAAGCGCAGGTCGACCGCTTCATGATGAAGGTTCTGGTCGGGTATCCTTCTGAGGAGGAGGAGTTCGTCATCGTCACGCGGGTGACCGGCCTGCTTCAGGCCGTGGGCAAGGTTGCCAATACCGAGCAGCTTATCACGCTGCAGGCGCGCTGCCGGGCGCTCTATGTCGATCCGTCCCTGATCCAGTTCGCGGTCCGGGTCGTGGCCGCGACGCGCGAACCGGCAAAATTCGGGCTCCCGGATACCGGCCGGCTGATCCTTTACGGCGCCAGCCCGCGCGCCACCATCAGCATGATCGAGGCCGGGCGCGCGCTCGCGTTCCTGCGCGGTCGTGAATACGTTTTGCCCGAAGATGTGATCGATGTCACGTCCGATGTGCTTCGCCACCGTATAGGTCTCTCTTACGAAGCGCTTTCCGAAGCCGTGACGACCGACCAACTTGTGCAGCAGATCCTGCGGGCGGTGCCGGCACCCGAAAAGCCATTGGAGGCACATGCCAGGATCGCCGCGGCAGGCTGACGCCATACTTCGCAGGCTGGAATGGACCGTCATCCGCAAGCTGGACGGCCTGTTACAGGGTGATTATCGCACGCTGTTCCGCGGCTTCGGCCTCGATCTGGCGGACTTGCGCGAATACCAGGCCTATGACGACGTCCGTCACATCGACTGGAACGTCACGGCGCGCACCACCATCCCACACGTCAGGGTCTATAACGAGGATCGCGAGGTCACCGCCTGGTTCCTGCTCGATCTCAGCCCGTCGGTGGATTTCGGCTCTGGCGAGGTGACCAAGCGCGAAGTCTTGACCGAGTTCACCGCCGTGCTGGCGCGCCTGCTTACCCGGCAGGGCAAC
>JAQGKB010000196.1 GCA_028290345.1 Hyphomicrobiales bacterium
CAAGGGCGAGATCCTGATGCCGATCTTCGCCGATTATCAGGAGGACAAATTCGGCGGCTTCCTGGCCGAGACCGACTACCGCACGGATTACATCCGCGACGAGATCGAGGCCAATGGCTGGATGATCTGGCCGCCGATCCGCTACTCCTATTCCACCGTCGACGACTCGCTCGCGGTACCCGCGCCATCCCCGCCTTTCTGGCTGATGACCGCCGAAACTCGTTGCCAGGGCTACCCGCAAGGCGTCGCCGATCCGGCGTGCAACTGGGGCAACGTGCACTGGCTGGGTACCGACGATAACGGCCGCGACGTCGTCGCCCGCCTCATCTATGGCTTCCGCATCTCGGTGCTGTTCGGGCTGGTGCTGACCATCGTTTCGTCCGTCATCGGCATCGCCGCCGGCGCAATACAGGGCTATTTCGGCGGCTGGGTGGACCTGCTGTTCCAGCGCTTCATCGAAATCTGGACCTCGATCCCGGCGCTCTATCTGCTGCTGATCATCTCCAGCGTCATCGCCCCGAGTTTTTTCGTGCTGCTCGGCATCCTGCTGCTGTTCTCCTGGGTGAGTCTGGTTGGGCTGGTGCGGGCCGAATTCCTGCGCGGGCGCAACTTCGAATACGTCAACGCCGCCCGAGCACTGGGTGTCTCCAATTTCACCATCATGCGCCGACACCTGCTGCCCAACGCCATGGTCGCGACGCTGACCTTCGTGCCCTTCATCCTCGGTGGCTCGATCACCACCCTCACCTCGCTGGATTTCCTTGGCTTCGGCCTGCCGATCGGCTCACCTTCGTTGGGCGAGCTCCTGGCGCAGGGCAAGGATAACCTGCAGGCCCCCTGGCTCGGCCTCACCGGCTTCATCGTCATCTCGGTGATGCTCAGCCTTCTGATCTTCACCGGCGAAGCCGTCCGCGACGCCTTTGATCCGCGCCGGGGGTTCCAGTGAACAATACCGCCCCCCTCCTCTCCGTAGCCAATCTCTCCGTCGATTTTCGTCAGGGCGAGGGCGTGACGCATGCGGTGCGCAGCATCAACTTCGATATCCTGCCGGGGCAAACGGTGGCGCTCGTAGGGGAGTCCGGCTCGGGCAAATCGGTCACGGCGCTGTCGGTGCTGAAACTGCTGCCCTACCCGTCGGCGTCGCACCCAACCGGCAAGATCCTGTTCAAGGGCAGGGACTTGCTGCAGGCGGACGAGCGCGAACTGATCAAGGTGCGCGGCAACGACATTTCGATGATCTTCCAGGAGCCGATGACCTCGCTCAATCCGCTTCACACGGTCGAGCGGCAGATCAGCGAAGTCCTGACGGTGCATCGCGGCTGGGGCAAGACCAAGGCTCGCGCTCGGGCGCTGGAATTGCTTGCTCAGGTCGGGATCGACGAGCCCGAGCAGCGCCTACTGGCGTTTCCGCACCAGTTGTCCGGCGGCCAGCGTCAGCGTGTGATGATCGCTATGGCGCTCGCCAACGAGCCCGACCTGCTTATCGCGGACGAGCCGACAACCGCGCTCGACGTGACGGTACAGGCTCAAATCCTCGAATTGCTGAAGGAATTGCAGGCCCGCCTCGGCATGGCGCTGCTGTTCATCACGCACGACCTCGGCATCGTGCGCCGGATGGCCGATGTCACTTGCGTGATGACCAATGGTGAGATTGTCGAGGCCGGACCGACTGCACAAATCTTCGCAAATCCGCAGCATATTTACACAAAACACCTGCTCGCCGCCGAGCCACGCGGCACGCCGCCGCTCCCCGACGCGTCGGCCAAGATCATCCTCGAGGCAGAGAAGCTCCGGGTCTGGTTTCCGATCAAGCGCGGCTTCCTGCGCCGCGTCGTCGGCTACAACAAAGCGGTCGATGACATCGATATCCGCATCCGCGAGGGCCAGACGCTGGGCGTCGTCGGCGAATCCGGCTCCGGCAAGACGACGCTGGGCCGGGCGCTGATCCGGCTGCTTTCCTCGCAAGGACGCATCGTCTTTCTGGGCGACGAAATCCAGTCCCGCTCGTGGAAGGCCATGCAGCCGTTGCGCCGGCACATGCAGATCGTCTTCCAGGACCCCTTCGGATCGCTCAGCCCGCGTATGCAGATCCGCGATATCGTGGCCGAAGGCCTCGCCGTGCACGCGCCTACGATCAGCCCGCAGGAACGAGACCGGCGGGTAATCGCGGCGCTCGAGGATGTCGGCCTCGATCCCTTGGCCCGGTTCCGCTACCCGCACGAATTCTCCGGTGGCCAGCGCCAGCGCGTCGCCATCGCCCGCGCCATGATCCTCGAACCCAAATTCGTTGTGCTCGATGAGCCGACATCGGCGCTCGACATGAGCGTCCAGGCGCAGGTCGTCGACCTGCTGCGCGGGCTACAAGAGCGGCGTGGGCTCACATACCTTTTCATCTCGCACGACCTGCGCGTGGTGCGGGCGCTGGCAAATGACATCATCGTCATGCGGCAGGGAAAAATCGTTGAATCCGGCTCGGCCGCGGAAGTATTTCGCGCACCTCAAAACGATTATACCAAGGCGCTTATGGCAGCCGCCTTCGACATTGCCGCATTCTGAACTTACCCGCAGGGGCATCAACATATTTTCGACCCAATCTGTCGACTCCACTGCCTTTCGGCCTAGACTTGTCCATCACATTCCGGCCGTGCGGGGGCACCGATGATCAATAAGTTGCGAATTGCTTGCTTGGCTGCCGGAGCCGTCCTGGCCCTTGTCCCGCTCGCGCAGGCGCAAGAGCCGGTCTGGCGGATCGGCACCTCTCTGGTCGGCGACCCGAAATACCAGCAGGGCTTCGCCCATTTCGACTATGTCAATCCCGATGCGCCGAAGGGCGGCACGGTGCGTCTGTCGGACACGGGCAGTTTCGATACCTTCAATCCCATCCTGCCCAAGGGTGAGGCGGCCTCGGGGCTCGGGCTGGTGTATGAGACGCTGATGACGCCCTCCATGGACGAGGCTTCCACCAATTACGGGTTGCTCGCCGAGGCCGTCAGCTTCCCGCCGGATTTCTCGTCGGTGACCTATCGCCTGCGCGCCAACGCCAAATGGCAGGATGGCCAGCCGGTGACGCCGCAGGACGTGGTCTGGTCGTTTCAGAAGACGATAGCGCTCAATCCGAGCCAGGCTAATTACTACCACAACGTCACCAAGGCTGAAGTCGTCGGCGACCGCGAGGTGAAATTCACCTTCGACCAGGCCGGCAACCTCGAACTGCCCAACATCACGGGTCAGTTGCTGGTGCTGCCGCAACATTGGTGGGAGGGCAAGGACGCCAACGGCAAGCAGCGCGATATCGGCGCCTCGACCCTGGAACTGCCCATGGGCTCCGGCCCATACAAGGTCAAATCCTTCAGCCAGGGCGCGACGGTCACCTATGCGCGCGATCCCAACTACTGGGGCGCCAAGCAGCCGGTAATGATTGGCAGCAACAATTTCGACGAGATCAGCTACGATTCCTTCCGCGATCCCGACGTTGCCTTCGAAGGTTTCAAAGCCGACCAGTTCGACTGGTGGGAAGAGAACACCGCCCGCCATTGGGCCCAGGCCTATGAATTTCCTGCGGTCAAGGATGGCCGGGTGATCAAGGAACTGTTCCCCCAGCAATATGCCTCGAGCGGCCAGATGGTGGCGTTCGTGCCCAATCTGCGGCTCGACAAGTTCAAGGACCCGCGCGTCCGCCGTGCCCTCAACTATGCCTTCGATTTCGAGCAGTTGAGCCGCACGCTGTTCTTTGGCCAGTACGAACGCATCAGCTCCTATTTCAACGGCACAGAGCTCGCATCCAGCGGCCTGCCCACCGGCAAGGAACTCGAAATCCTGCAAAGCGTGAAGGACAAGATCCCGCCCGAGGTGTTCACCACGCCCTACACCAACCCGGTCAGCGGTGATGCCACCAAGCTGCGCGCCAACCTGCGCGAGGCGCTGAAACTCCTCAATGCGGCTGGATATACACTCAACGGCAACCAACTGGTCGATGCCAAGGGCCAGCAGCTCAGCTTCGAAATCCTGCTCAACGGTCCGACGATCGCGCCGGTCGCGACCAATCTGCAGACCAATCTCCGCTCTATCGGCATCAACGTGACGCTGCGCAGTGTCGACTCCTCGCAATACGTCAACCGAGTGCGGTCGCGCGATTTCGACATGATCTATGCCGGCTGGGGCGAAAGCCTCTCGCCCGGCAACGAGCAGCGCGATTTCTGGAGCTCGGGCGCAGCCAAGGGCGAGAACTCGCGAAACTATGGTGGCATCAGCGATCCGGGCGTCGATGCCCTGATCGACAAGGTGATCTATGCGCCCGACCGTGAGACGCTGGTGGCGGCGACCAAGGCCCTCGATCGGGTGCTGCTGGCCAACGCCTATGTGGTGCCGACCTACATGCTGGCCAATGCCCGCGTCGCGCGCTGGGACCGCTTCAGCCACCCCGGAACCTTGCCGAAATACTCGATCGGCTTCCCCGAAATCTGGTGGTGGGACCAGACCAAGGCCGCCAAGACCGGCGGCGGCGCGCAGTGATCAGAGATCGCTCTCGTCGGCCATGAACCGATAGCCGACGCCGGGTTCCGTGCGGATGATCTTCGGATAGGCCGCATCGCGCTCGATCTTGGTGCGGACCTGGCCGACGAACACCCGCAGGTAGTGCAGGTCATCGACATGCGCCGGCCCCCACACTGCCGTCAGCAGCGCCCGATGAGTCACGACGCGCCCCGCATGCTGGGCCAGCAGCGCCAAGAGGTCATATTCCTTGGGCGTCAGCCGGACTTCCGTGCCGTCGCGGGTGACGAGCCGCTTGATGATATCGATCGCCAGCCCGTCGGCGACTACGCGGGTCGCCCCGCCCGCCTCCTGCGCGTGGTGGCGCAGCGAAGCCCGGACGCGGGCGGTCAGTTCGCCGATGCTGAACGGCTTTTCGACATAGTCGTCCGCCCCCAGGTCGAGGGCGAGAATCTTCTCCGTCTCGCGGTCTCGCGCCGAAAGCACGATGATCGGCACCTTCGACCAAGCCCGGACACTGGAGATGACGTCCTTGCCGTCCATGTCCGGCAGGCCAAGGTCGAGGATCACCACGTCCGGCGCCGAAACGGCGATCTGGCGCAGCCCTTCCGATCCGGTCCCGGCCTCGACGACGTCATAGCCCGCGGCGGTCAGGGCCGGACGCAGGAAGCGCTGGATCTGCGGTTCATCGTCGACGACGAGAATTCGATTGCCGCTCACTTCTGCCGCTCCACGCTGGCCGGGTCCGGTATCGGGAAGCGCATCACCAACCGCGTGCCGCGCTTGCGCACCGCCGGGCTCTCAGCCTTGATCCGCCCGCCCATCGCCTCGACAAAACCCCGGCTGATCGAGAGCCCGAGCCCGGTGCCGGGCGAGCGTCCATCCGGCTTACCTCGACGGTAGAACTTGTCGAAGATGCGTTCAAGGTCCGCTTCGGGAATGCCCTTGCCCTGGTCGGTCACGGCGATCGCGACTTCGCTGCCATCGCGCCGGGCGAACACGCTGGTGCTGGTGCCATCGCCGCCATACTTGTTGGCGTTGTCGAGCAAGTTGAACAGCACCTGCCCGAGCAGCACGCTATCGCCCCGCAGCAGCGGCAGGTCCGGCGCGATGCTGACTTCGACCGGACGGTTTGGGAAATACTGTTGCGCACGCTCTACGCTCGACCGCACCACGTCGGCCACATCCATCCAGTCGCGGCGGGCGTGCAGCTTGCCCGCTTCGATGCGCGTCATATCGAGGAGGTTGGAGACGAACCGGGACAGGCGCGCCGCTTCTTCCTCGATGGATTTCAGCAGATCGTCACGACTGCTCTCACTCATCCGAGTCCCTAGTTGGCGCAGGCTCGTCACCGCCCCGGTGATCGTCGAAAGCGGAGTGCGCAGGTCGTGCGAGATCGAGGACAACAACGCCGTCTGCAGCTTTTCGCCTTCCTTGAGCGCCGCCTGCTCAACGTTTTCACGAGCCAGCCGGGCGCGATCGATCGCCACCGCGGTCTGATCGAGAATGGCCGACAGCGTGCGTTCCTCGCCTGCCGCGAGGGTTCCACCGGGCGCCTCGAAGCCGCACACGCCGACCACGCCCTGCACCGTGATCATCGGCCGGAACTGGAAGGCGATGTTCGGCAACGTGCCGGTATCAAAACCGGCCGGCTCCCGCTTTTCGAAGGCCCAGTGCATCGCGGTCGTCTCGGTGACCGACAGCTCGCGGTCGGGGGGCCAGATGGCCTTGACCTGCAGCACCCCTTTCTCCGGGATCGCCAGCACGACTGGGCCTTTCACATTGGTCTGCAGATAGGTGACCGCCGCCCAGAGCACGTCGTCGAGCTTGGCCGTGCCTGACAGCTTGCGGGAGAATTCGAACAAGGCCTGGGTGCTCGCGGCACGCCCGCGGGCGTTTTCCGTCTCCGCTTGCAGTCGCGCAGCGAGATCGCCGGCGAGAACGGCGACGATCATGAAGATCAGCAGCGCGAAAATCTCGTGGGGTTCGGCAATACCGAGGGTGTAGACTGGCCGGATGAAGAAGAAATTATAGGCAATGACCGAGAGAAGCGCGGCGCTGAGCGCTGCCAGCCGTCCCACCGCAATGGCGCAGACGAGCACGGCCATCAGGAACAGCATCGACAGGTTCGGCAGGGCGATGACGGCATTGAGCCCCAGACCGATGACCGTGGCAACCGCCACGGTGCCCGCCGAAACGGCCGCTTGCCGAGCGACATTTTGCCAGACCACCGGCTTTGGCTTGGCCCTCGCCCTGGCGATTGGCGCCGCACTGCCGGTGACCACATGCACGCCCAGATCGCCGGCGCGCCGCATGATTGCGTCAGGCAGCGACACCTTGAAAAGCCGCCGCCACTGCGTCGCCGTGCTGCGGCCCACAACGATCTGCGTCGCATTTTCCCGCCGCGCCACGCGCAGGATCTCGGTGACGAAATCCTGGCCCGAGACCCGCCGGGTTTCCGCCCCCAGCCGTTCGGCCAGCCGGAACGTTTCATCCAGCCGGCGCACTGCGGCCGGGTCTTTCAAATCGCTATCTGCCCGTTCGATCGAAATGACCAGCCAGGGCGCATTGAGCCCCGAGGCCAGCCGACTGGCGGTGCGCACCACCTTGACGGACAACTCGTCGGGGCCAACGCAGACCAGCAGCCGCTCCGCGGTTGCCCAGGGTCCCTCGATGGCGTTCTGGCGCAGGTAATCGACCATTTGATCATCGACCCGGTCAGCGGTGCGCCGCAACGCCAGTTCACGCAGCGCCGTCAGATTACCGGGCTTGAAGAAGCCCTCGGCGGCACGTAGCGCATTGTCCGGCAGGTAGACCTTGCCCTCCTGCAGCCGGGTGATCAGTTCCGCCGGCGCCAAGTCGACCAGCAGCACCTCGTCGGCGTTCTTCAGCACCACGTCCGGCACGATTTCGCGCACCGGCGTGCCGATGATGCGGGTCACGACGTCGGAAAGGCTTTCGAGGTGCTGGATGTTGAGCGCCGTCCACACATCGATACCGGCCGTGATCAGTTCTTCGATATCCTGATAGCGTTTCGGGTGGCGGCTCTCGGGCGCATTGGTATGCGCAAGTTCATCGACCACGATGATGGCCGGGTGCCGGGCCAGTGCCGCGTCGATATCGAACTCCTCGATCTCGCGATCGCGATAGGTGAGTTTGCGCCGGGGCAGCATTTCCTGCCCGTCAAGCAGGGCGGCCGTTTCCGACCGCCCATGCGTTTCGACCAGCCCGATGACGATATCGACGCCCTGGTCCTTGAGCCGCTTGGCGCGGGACAGCATGGCGTAGGTCTTGCCGACCCCGGGCGCTGCGCCGAGGAAAACGGTCAGCTTGCCGCGTCGCTGCGGGTTGCTGAGCGCGAGCAGCGCTTCAGGATCGGGTCGTTTTGCATCGTCTCGGCTGAGGTCTGCCATGCGTGCTGCTTAGTTCGTTCCGGCGGCGTCGAGCGCCAGGTTGAGCTGTAGCACGTTAACTCGCGGTTCGCCGAGAATGCCCAACAGCGCACCCTCCGTGTTCTGATCGACTAGCACCTTGACCTTATCTGCCGGCAGGTTGCGGGCCTTGGCGACGCGAGCCACCTGGTCGAGGGCATTCGCCGGCGAAATATGCGGGTCAAGACCCGATGCCGAGGTGGTCACGGCATCGGCCGGCACACCGGCAGTGACACCGTCACTCCGCAGCTTGACCACGTCGCCCTTCACGCGGTCGACCAGCTTCTGCGACGTCGGCCCGAGATTCGAGCCGCTCGAGTTGGAGGCGTTGTAGAGGATATCGCCGGTCGCCGAGGGACGCGGATGGAAGTATTTCGGATCGGCAAAGTTCTGCCCGATCAGGCTGGAGCCAACGACGACGTTGTTCTTGGTGATCAGGCTGCCGTTGGCCTGCGCCGGGAACACCACTTGCGCGGCGCCGGTGATGGCAAACGGGTAGATGATGCCAACCAGCAGCGTGAACAGCAGCGTCATGACGATGGCAGGACGAAGATGTTGAACCATTTTGGAAATCCTTAAACGAGGTGCAGCGCAGCGACGGCAAGGTCGATGGCCTTGATGCCGATGAACGGCGCGATCAGTCCACCCAACCCGTAGACCAGCAGGTTGCGGCGCAGCAGAGCTGCGGCACCGACCGGCTTGTACGAGACGCCCTTCAGCGCCAGGGGAATGAGCGCGATGATGATCAGCGCATTGAAGATCACCGCCGACAGGATCGCCGACTGCGGCGAGTGCAGGCCCATCACATTCAGCCCG
>JAQGKB010000281.1 GCA_028290345.1 Hyphomicrobiales bacterium
ACAGGATCGAGGCCGAGATCAGCGCGCTCGGAGAGAGCCTCGGACTCGAGGTGAACCCGCGGGCGCTGGCAGGCGAGTTGTCGGTTGCCGGGCAGCAACGCGTCGAAATCCTCAAGGCGCTGTATCGCGGCGCCAAGATCCTGGTGCTGGACGAGCCCACCGCAGTGTTGACGCCCCAGGAAGCGGACCGGCTGTTCGCCGTGCTGAAAGCGCTGGCGGCAACGGGCACCGCGGTGGTTTTCATCAGCCACAAGCTGCGTGAGGTGATGGCGGTGACCGACCGGATCACCGTGCTCCGCCACGGCCGGGTTGCCGGCGCGCTGCGCACCGCCGAGACATCGCAGCGCGAGATCGCGGTGATGATGGTGGGGGGCAATCTGGAGCTGCCCCGCCTCGCCCCCGCGAACCAGACGCTGGCCCCCAAGCGCCTTGAAGCGCGCGGCCTTACGGTGCGCGACGAACGCGGGATTGTGCGCCTCGACAATGTGAGCCTCGATATCCACGCTGGCGAGATCCTCGGAGTGGCGGGCGTCGACGGCAATGGCCAGCAGGAATTGGCGGAGGCCATCGTCGGCCTAAGGCCGATCGAGAGCGGCAGCCTGACCGTTGATGGCGTCGACATGACCGCGCGCCCGATCGCCGCCCGGCTTGCTGCGGGCCTCGCCCATATCCCGGAAGATCGGCATCGGACCGCGATCTTTGCCGACATGTCGATCACCGACAACGCGATGGCCGAGGTGGTGGGCTCGGAACGCTATTCCCGTCACGGGCTGGTCGATCGCGGGGCGACCGCTGCGATGAGCGAGCAGCTGATCGCCGACTATGACGTGCGCTGTGCGGGACCCTGGCAGAAGATCAGCCTGCTTTCGGGTGGCAACCAGCAGAAGGTCGTGCTCGGCCGCGCCATGCTGCGCGACCCGAAGGTGATCGTCGCGGTGCAGCCGACGCGCGGCCTCGATATCGGGGCCACCAGTTTTCTGCAGCGCCGGCTGCTGGACCGGCGGGCGCAGGGCGCGGCGGTTCTGCTGGTTTCGATGGAGCTCGAAGAATTGCAGGCCCTCTCCGACCGCATCATCGTCATGTTCAAGGGTGCCGTCATCGGCGTGCTGGCGCGCAGCGAAATCACCACCGAACGGCTGGGCCTGCTGATGGCGGGCGAAAAGCCGTGACCGATTCCACAAGTTCGGCGGTCGGAACCGTGCGCCGCCTTCTGCTGCCGACGAACTTGCTGTCGGCGGTCATTGCGGTGCTGCTGGCGTTTGTCGTTGGCGCGGTGCTGATCGCGCTGGTCGGCGTCAATCCCCTGACGGCCTATGGCACGCTGTTCCAAGCCTCGCTCGGCTCCGCGAACGGGCTGTCGGAAACGGCGCTCCGCACTGTGCCGCTGGCGCTTTGCGGCATGGGCATTGCGCTCGCCTTCCGGTCGGGCGTGTTCAATGTTGGTGCCGAGGGGCAACTGTTCATCGGCGGCATTGCGGCGGCCGTGACAGGTACGGCGCTCGGCAGCCTGCCGCAGGCGATGCTGTTGCCTGCAATGGCTATGGCGGCAGCGCTGGCAGGGGCCGGCTGGTCGGCAATCGCGGGCTGGCTCAAACTGAAATTCCGTAGCGACGAGTTGATCACCACCATCATGCTCAATTACGTGGCGATCTATTTCGTATCCTACTTGTTGCACGGGCCGTTGCAGGAGCCCGGCTCGGCGCTGGCGCAAACGGCACGCTTGGCGAGCAATGCGCGGCTGCCGGTAATCCTGCCGATGACGCGGCTGCATGCCGGGATCATCGTCGTTGTCGTGCTCGCCATTGCCGCGCAGGTCTTCCTCTGGCGCACGGTCTGGGGGTTCCGGCTGCGCGCCGTCGGGCACAATTCCCGCGCCGCCGCCAATGCCGGCATCGGCGTCGGTGGCGTCGTGCTGTCCGGGTTCCTGGGCTGTGGCGCATTGGCAGGCCTTGCTGGCTTCATGGAGGTGGCCGGCGTGCAGCGGCGGATGATCGAAAACCTTTCGCCCGGGTTCGGCTACACGGCGATCATCGTCGCTCTGCTGGGCCAGACCAATCCCGCCGGCGTGCTGCTCGCCGCCGTGCTGTTCGCGGCGCTGCAGATCGGCTCCACGACGATGGAGTCGGCGGTCGGGGTGCCGAGTGCGTTGACGACGATCATTCAGGCACTGGTGGTGCTGTTTCTCGTTGCCCAAAACCTGATGCCCATGCTGCGCGTCGGTTTGCGCAACCGGGTGGCGGGCAGGAGCTGACCATGCAGGCGTTGCTCGAGCTCATCGCCAATCCGGTTTTCGCCGGCTTCCTTGCCGCAAGCGTCCGCCTCTCGGTTCCCATCATGTTGGCGGCATTGGGCGGCATGTTCAGCGAACGTTCGGGCGTGCTCAACATCGGCCTCGAGGGCATGATGCTGCTGGGGTGCTTTGTCGGCTTCGCCGTGACATTTGCCACCGGCTCACTCTGGGTCGGCGTGCTCGCTGCCATCGTTGCCGGCGGCGCCTGTGGGCTGGTCCTGGCGTTCTATGCCGTGACCTTGCGCGCGAACCAGGTGGTGGTGGGCATTGCGATCAATCTGGTGATGGTGGGCATCACCAGCTATTTCTTCCGGCTGGCCTTCGGGTCGGGCACATCCGGCCCGCGCATCGCCAGCTTCCCGCCGCTCGATTTCGGCGCGCTTGGCGCCATTCCCATCATCGGCCCCTTGCTGTTCCAGCATGACGCATTGACCTATCTGGCGCTGCTGCTCGTCCTCTTCTCATGGATCCTGATGTATCGCTCGACAATCGGGCTTTCGATCAAGGCGGTAGGGGAACACCCGGAAGCGGCCGAAACGCTAGGGCTTGACGTGTCCGCAATCCGCTATCTTTGCGTCATCGCCAGCGGCTCGCTGGCGGCGCTGGGCGGTGCTTTCCTGTCGCTGAGCGCTACCGGCCTTTTCCTCGAGAACATGACCGCCGGACGCGGCTATATCGCGCTGGCCATCCTCATCCTCGGCCGCCGCTTCCCCTTCGGCATCCTCGGCGCCTCACTGTTCTTCGGCGCCGCCGAAGCGCTGCAACTGCGCGCGCAATTGCTGCCGGGCGGCGTCCCGCTGCAATTCCTGCTGATGCTGCCCTATGTGCTCACGATCATCGTCCTCGCCGCCTCAGCGCAACGCTCGAACGCGCCCGCGGCGCTAGGGGTGCCGTTCAGCCGAAAGCGCTCGGATGGCGCATAGAGCGCTGTTTCGATGAATTCGCGAGGGAACCGAATCGCTGAGAATGCTAACGCAACTTACGAACCGAGTAGTTTCAAAGCGCGAAAAGCGGCTAGACTGCCCGCCCGGGCATTTGTGACACGCTATTCAGAAAAATATTTTCACCAGCTTTCGTTGATGCTGCACGCCCACATCAGCCTCCGGCCAACGTCGCGGCCGCCTTGCTGCATTCACGGGCCGGCGAGAGTCGATGCCAGTAGGCGCACGGCCGGCTGCGAGGCTTTAGCTGCTGTCGCCAATCGCCCTTTTACAGCAGGCAGTCATGCCCCGGTGATTCCCGGGAAATTTGTCAGTGAGTTCCTTACAGGCTTGCTGTGGCAACGCGCCGTACCGCCGCGGATGCTATCTGGCTCCTGACCAAGTTCAGCAGTACACTTGCACTCAATGTATGCATTGCAGGGTTATAGACCAATCGACTCTCACGTCGGTGGAGCTCGAAGACTACCGCCCAGGGCACTCTCCCTCGCTACTTGGGATGACTTCCAGGCTTGCACGAAGATTTCCGCCCGTTTGGGGCTCGCCAAGGCCCGCGGCGCTTAAGGCAAAATTCACCACCATCGCACCAAAACCTCAAGCATGCCGGGCCAATCGAGTGCCCGTTGTTTGGGGGTCTAAAAACCAAAATGTCTATTCTGAATATCAAAGTTGGACCGAAGCTGATGCTGTCCTTCGCCGCCGTGGTGGTCGTGGTGGTGACACTCAGCGGAGTGGTGCTCAAGTGCCTAGGCGACATCGAGACGCTGAACGGCTGGAACACGCACAGCTACCAGGTGCTGGAGGGCGCCGGGCAACTGGTCCAAGGGATGATCAACCAGGAAACCGGCCTGCGCGGCTACGTGATTGCAGCCGACGAGGGCTTCCTGGCTCCCTACACCGCCGGCGCCGACCAGTTCGCCAAAGCCTTTGCCGACCTGAAGACCGCGACCTCGGATAATCCGGCGCAGCAGCAGCGGCTGGACCAGATCAAGACCACGACCGATGCGTGGAAGCAGATCGCGCAGAACGAAATCAACCTGATGAAAAATGCCGCCACTCGCGATCAGGCCCG
>JAQGKB010000305.1 GCA_028290345.1 Hyphomicrobiales bacterium
TCTTCTGGGAATGGCTGAGCTTTGCGGCGCGCTGGCTGCATGTGACCACGGCTATCGCCTGGATCGGCTCGTCGTTCTACTTCATCGCCCTCGATCTGGGGCTCCGGCGCACCGAAAGCCTGCCGAAACTGGCGCATGGCGAAGAGTGGCAGGTGCATGGCGGCGGCTTCTACCACATCACCAAATATCTGGTGGCGCCGGAATTCCTGCCCGAGCACCTGACCTGGTTCAAGTGGGAGAGCTACTTCACCTGGCTGTCCGGCTTCATCATGCTGGTGATCGTCTATTACGTCAGCGCTGATCTCTATCTCATCGACCGGCACGTGCTCGACGTGCCCAACTGGGCCGGCATCCTAATTTCCATCGCCTCGATCATCCTGGGCTGGGTAGTTTATGACGCGCTCTGCAAATCGCCGATCGGCAAATCGACCACCGGGCTGATGGTGGCGCTGTTCGTGGTTCTGGTCGCGATGGCCTGGGCCTATACCAAGGTCTTCACCGGCCGGGCCGCGATGCTGCATATGGGCGCCTTCACCGCGACCATCATGGCGGCGAACGTCGCAATGATCATCATTCCCAACCAGAAGATCGTGGTGGCCGACCTCAAGGCCGGGCGGGTGCCGGACGCCAAGTACGGCAAGATCGCCAAGCAGCGCTCGCTGCACAACAACTACCTGACGCTGCCCGTCATCTTCTTCATGCTCTCGACGCACTATCCGCTGGCCTTTGCCACGCCGTACAACTGGTTGATCGCTTCGCTGATCTTCCTCGAGGGCGTCGTCATCCGGCATTTTTTTAACACGCGCCACGCCCGCAAGGGTAATCCGACCTGGACGTGGCTCGCGGCAGTGGTGATATTCCTGCTCATCGCATGGCTGTCGCAGGCGCCGAAGATCGGGCAGAATGCCGAGGACCAACTCGTGTCGCGCGCTGCGGAACCCTATCTGGCCGCACCGCATTTCGCGCAGGTCAAGGACGTAATCATGGGGCGGTGTTCGATGTGCCATACCGGGCAACCGGCATGGCCCGGCGTGATGGAAGCGCCCAAGGACGTGCATCTGGACAGCGATACGGCGATCGCCAGCCATGGCAAGGATATCGCCATGCAGGCGGGATTCAGCCACGCCATGCCGCCGGGCAATGTCAGCGAGATCACCGACACGGAACGGGCGTTGATCGTGGCGTGGTATCGCGAAGCCAATTCGGGGAAAGCCCAATGACTGGAACCATTCTTCGTGGCCGGGTGCTGACCTTTCTCGACGAGCCGCAGGGCATCAACGACGAAGCCTGCTATCGCTACTACGAAGATGGCGCGGTGTTCATCGCCGACGGTAAGATCGTCTCGGTAGGAGACTACAACAAGGCCAATATCGCCGGCGCGACGGTGATCGATCATCATCCCAATCTGATCCTGCCGGGGCTGATCGATGCGCACGTGCATTTCCCGCAGATGCAGGTGGTGGGCTCCTACGCCGCCGCGCTACTCGAATGGCTCTATACCTATACCTTCGTCGAGGAACAAAAGTTCGCCGATCCGGAGCATTCGGCCCGCATCGCGTCGCTATTCTTCGACGAACTGATCCGGAACGGCACCACCAGCGCCGCCGCCTATTGCTCGGTGCATCCGCAATCGGTGGACGCGTTTTTCGGCGAGGCCGAAAAGCGCAACATGCTGATGATCGCCGGCAAGGTGATGATGGATCGCAATGCCCCGGAAGCCCTGCTCGATACCGCCCAGTCCAGCTATGACGATAGCAGGCAATTGTTGGCCAAATGGCACGGCAGGGGCAGGGCGCTCTACGCCATCACGCCACGCTTTGCCCTGACCTCGACGCCCGAACAGATGGAAGCGGCGCAAGCGCTGATGCGCGAGTATCCGGATTGTTACGTGCAGACGCACCTGAGCGAGAGCATGGCCGAGATCGAATACGCCCACGAGCTCTATCCCAATGCGGCCGACTACACCTCCATCTATGAGCGCTATCAGTTGCTCGGGCCGAAAACCCTGTTCGGTCACTGCATCCATCTCAGTCACCGCGAAGTCGAGGCCCTGGTCGAGAGCCGCTCCGTGGCGGTCTTCTGCCCCACGTCCAACCTCTTTCTCGGCTCGGGGCTGTTCGACCATGATCGCCTGCACGCGCGCGGCACGCGGATCGCGGTGGCGACCGATGTCGGCGGGGGCAGCAGCCACTCGATGCTGCGCACGCTGGACGAGGGCTACAAGGTGATGCAACTACGCGAGCAGCGCCTCAACCCGCTGCGATCGTTTTACATGATGACACTGGGCAACGCGCGGGCGCTGTCGCTCGAGGGTACGATCGGGTCGTTGGTGCCGGGTGCCGCGGCGGATCTGGTGGTGCTGGATGCCCGTGCCACGCCGGCCATGAGCCTGCGGATGGAGACGGTTTCAAATCTTGCCCAGGAATTGTTCCTGCTGCAGTCCTGTGGTGATGACAGGAGCGTCAGCGAGGTTTATGTGGCTGGTCATGCCGCGAAAAGCGCGGTTGGTATGACGAATTGAAGGATCCCGGCATGGCAGACTATCTCGAGAAGTCGAACCTAAGGGTCGACGCTCAATTGGTGCGATTCATCGAGAACGAGGCTCTGCCTGGGCTGGCGATATCACCCGAGAAATTCTGGTCCGGCTTTGCCGACCTGGTCGCAGAGTTTGCGCCGCGCAACCGTGCCCTGCTCGATCTCCGCGACCAGATGCAGCAGCAGATCGATGATTGGCACCGTGAGAACGGGCCGGTCGCGACCGATCCGGTCGGCTATGAAGGGCTATTGAAGCGCGTCGGGTATCTCGTCAACGAGCCCGAGGATTTCCAGATCGAAACCAGCGGGCTCGACGAGGAAATCTCCCTCATTTGCGGGCCGCAGCTGGTCGTTCCGGTTTCCAATGCGCGCTACGCGCTCAACGCCGCCAATGCGCGCTGGGGCAGCCTCTATGACGCGCTCTACGGCACCGATGCCATCGCGCGCGAGGGCGAACTCGCCCCGGGCAAGACCTACAATGCGGCGCGCGGGGCGGCGGTGGTCGCGAGGGCCGCCGAATTCCTCGATATCAGCTTTCCGCTGACCCATGGCCGCCACGCCGATGTGAACAATTACGCGATTGCTTTTCGCGATGGCCAGGCCATGCTTTCGGTGGAGACCCGGGCAGGTACTGTAGCGCTGGCCGATCCCGACGCCTTTGTTGGCTGGAGCGAGTATGACGGCAAGACCATCATCCTGCTCAAGCACCATGGCCTGCATGTCGAACTGATGATCGACCCTCTGAATTTCATCGGCAAGACCCATGCCGCGGGGCTCGCAGATGTCATCGCCGAGAGCGCCATCACCACCATACAGGATTGTGAAGACTCGGTCGCGGCGGTCGATGCCGAGGACAAGGTCGAGGTTTATCGCAACTGGCTCGGCCTGATGAACGGCACGCTCGCCGACACTTTCGAGAAGGGTGGCAAGACCGTTCACCGCGTGCTTAACCCCGATCGGAGCTATACAGCGGTCGATGGCTCGCCGCTTACGCTGAAGGGCCGGGCGCTGCTGCTGGTGCGCAACGTCGGGCATTTGATGACCACCAGGGCGGTGCTCGACGCCGGCGGCGAGGAAATCGGCGAAGGCCTGATGGATGCAGTGGTAACGGTGCTTTGCGCCATGCACGACAAGACCAATTCCCGCACCGGCGCGACCTATATCGTCAAGCCCAAGATGCATGGCCCGGACGAAGTCGCGTTCGCCTGCGAGATTTTCGGCGGCGTCGAGGCCATGCTGGGGCTGCCCGCCAACAGCATCAAGATCGGCATCATGGACGAGGAGCGCCGTACCTCGGCTAACCTCAAGGCGGCGATCCATGCCGCGCGGCAGCGGGTGTTCTTCATCAACACCGGGTTCCTCGATCGCACGGGCGACGAGATCCACACCTCGATGGAAGCCGGCCCGGTGCTGCGCAAGGACGAGATCAAGTCCGAAAAGTGGATCCAGGCCTATGAGGATCGCAACGTGCTGATCGGGCTCGCCTGCGGCTTTTCCGGCAAGGCGCAGATCGGCAAGGGCATGTGGGCGCGGCCCGATGACATGGCCGAGATGCTGAAGGCTAAGATCGGCCATCCCAATGCGGGCGCCAACACCGCCTGGGTGCCGTCGCCGACCGCCGCAACGCTGCACGCGCTGCACTACCACCAGGTGGATGTGTTCGAGGCGCAGGCCCGGCGGCACAACCAGCCGGTACCGCCGCTGCGGACGCTGTTCTCGATGCCGGTGCTCGATCCCAAGACCTTAAGCAGGGCCGAAATCACGCGTGAGCTCGAGAACAATGCGCAGGGAATTTTGGGCTATGTCGTGCGCTGGGTCGACCAGGGCGTCGGCTGCTCGAAGGTGCCCGATATCAACAATGTCGGGCTGATGGAAGACCGCGCCACCTGCCGGATTTCCTCGCAGGCTGTCGCCAACTGGCTGCGGCATGGCCTGGTCGGCAAGGACGAAGTGGCGACCACTTTCGAGCGCATGGCGGTGGTGGTCGACGCCCAGAACGCCGGCGATCCGCACTATCTGCCGATGGCGGGGAACCTCCATTCCATCGCTTTCCAGGCGGCGCTGGATTTGGCCCTGCACGGTGCCGATCAACCCTCCGGCTATACCGAACCGCTGCTGCACGCGGCGCGCGAACGGGTGAAACTCGAAGGGGAATAGCCGCCTCGACGGACGAGTGATGCATGGATGATGCCAAGCCGTGTTTGGTTCAGGCATTATATAGCATAGGGCTATTGTTCTGGTTTTGTTCTCATGGCAAAATCGGGCATGGCTGGACGGTACACCATCGGCGATGCGGCACGCGGCGATCAGGTCATTGAAGTGACCCGTCGCCGGTGCCACCGCTCCACGCTGTTCCTCGCCGCGGACTTGTTGCAGCGCATGCCAATGCTGCGCGACATTGCCAACATCCCGTTCAAGTGCGCCCGCTGCAACGACCACGACGTCCACATCCGCCCCCGCTCGCTCGACGACCGCGACCGCAACAAGGCGGTGGTGATGCGCCCGGTGGGGACCAAGACGGTGGCGGTGTGGAAGGAGGTGAAGCTGTGAGCAGGGTGGGATTGCCCGAACAAGTCGTGAGAGCTGGCACGAGGGCACCTGTTAGGCGGAAGCAACCCTGGCGGTGGTCATTCCCCGCGAGGCGGGAATCCAGTACCCCGCGACTATCGGCTGCTGCACATCCTCGCCGCAGAGCCGTTCGGCTCCGTCATTGCCCGGTTCAATCCGGGCAATCCAGGGCCAGGAACTCTGCCGGGCAGCCAAGGCTGGATCACCCGGATAAACCGGGTGACGACGGTTTCATTTGCAAAAGATGCGGCAGGCAACGACGGACCAACCTCACTGCCCACCTGCGCGGGAATGACGGTGGGTTGGTGTGGGGTTTCGGACCTTGTGGTTCGCACCTCACCATGAGGCCCTTATCCCACCTCGATACCCCCACGTCACGTCACTCTCGTGCTCGACACGAGGGCCTAGGCTGCGTGCGGTGGTGCTTGCCACAAGTTTGGATTCTCGCGTCAAGCGAGAATGACGAATGAGGGGGTGGTGCGGGTGAAGAGGCGAGGTGAAGAGGGATGGCGGCACGGTTGGGGCCCGGCTTGCAAGGGGCTCGCGCAGGCTGGATCACCCGGATAAACCGGGTGATGACGATTTCATTTGCAAAAGATGCGGCAGGCAACGACGGGCCAACCTCACTTGCCCATCTGCGCGGGAATGACGGTGGGTTTGTGGGGGGCGCGGGCCTGGACCTTGTGGTTCGCACCTCACCATGAGCCCCTCATGCCCACCTCAATACCCCCACGGCTCGTCACCCTCGTGCTCGACACGAGGGCCCAGACTGCGTGCCGTGGTGCTTGCCACAAGTCTGGGTTCTCGCGTCAAGCGCGAGAATGACGAATGAGGGGTGAATGACGACGGTGGGTCGGCGAGGGCCACTCCCCCCTAAACCTCATAAACCGGCAACGAAATCGCGCTGGGGTGGGCGGGGTCGTGGAAAATTTCCACGTCTGAGGCCAGCAGCGTCGTGCCCGTGCCGATCGGTTCGTCCGTGCCTGTATTTCGGCCATACCGCGGGTGCGCGCCGGAGGAAACCTGCAGGCGGAGGCGGTGGCCGGCGAGGAAGCGGTGGGCGGTGGCGTGCAGGGTGACCTGCAGGCGCCAGATGCCGTCGGGCGTCGCGGGATCGGCGGGTGACATGCGGATCAGGCCATCGCAGATGTTGATCGAGAGCCCGGCCGGGTCCACGTCGCAGAGGCGCACGAAGAAATCGGCGTGGGGCAGACTGGAGCGGGCGTAGAGGGTGACCCCGGCATTGCCGATGATCGTGGTATCGCTGACCAGCGGCCCGGAGGTGTAGGTCAGCACATCCTGGCGGGCCTCGAGACGCGCCTGGTCAACCGGGCCGGCGCCGGTGAAGGCGAAAATGGCTCCGCCCAGATTGGGGGTAGGGTCGTGCGGATCGTAGCGGTAGCGATCCGGCTCCGCCGCGCGCACCGGACGCTGCGACAAGATTTGCCCGGGGTGCAGGTACCAGACCTGGTCGTCGGGAGGGCCGGGTGGAAAGGCGTCGAACTCGCGCCATTCCCCGGTGCCCGAAATCTGGATGCGCACGGGCTTTTCACGCAGGCCGGTACGGTCGCCCAGCAAGTGGGCGCGCATCCAGATCAGCGTATCGGCCGGATTGTCGCTCTCGTGGCCATCGGTGATGTGGGTGCCGGTGCTGACCGTGAGGTATGGCCGCTGGCCGCATTCGACCAGAGTCTGGTAGTCGCGCAGCAGCTGATCGATCATGAAATCGTACCAGCCGGAGATGAAATGGTTGGGCGGGGTACGGGCGCTCAGCCGGTGACGGTGGTCCATCACCTCCCAGAATGGCCCGTCCTCGATGCCATTGGCGAACCAATGCCGCCAAAACGGCACCTTGTTGCCGGTTGCGGCGATATCGGCGTTGACCAGCGGCAGTGTGAACGATGCCTGGAGGGTGCGCCGCTCGAAATCGCCGGTCACCATGCGCCGAAAGGCGCGCAGCGCGTTCTTGCGCAGGCTTTCGATGGTCTGCAGCCAGCTCAACCACAATCCGAGATGAAAGGCGCCGGCCGGAAATACCACGCTGCGGAATTCGGCGCTCGAAACTTTTACCGACATCGCGCCGATCCCCGGCGCATCGCAGATGGCCCATTGCGCATAGCCGAGATAGCTCGGGCCGGTAAGGCCGAGCCGGCCATCGAACCAGGGTTGCTCGCGCAGCCAGCGCAGCGTGGCGAGGCCGTCTTCGCGTTCATTGGTCAGCGGATCGAACACGCCGCCGGATTTTTCGGTGCCGCGGCAGGCCTGAATCAGCACGTGAAAGCCGCGTTCGGCATAGGCGCGGGCGACGGCGGTAAAGCCATTGCGGCCATAAGGCAGCCGCAGCAGCAGGGTCGGGTGCGGCCCGTCACTGCGCGGTTCGTAATGGTCGGCCATCAGCACCACACCATCCGTCATCGGCACGGCGATATTACGGTGCCGGCGGATGCGATTGAGCTGCGGCGGAAGGTCGTAAGCGCGGCGGAAGAAGAAGCTGAAGATGCTCATGGGCGAGCCTCGCGACGCCGCCGCGCGGCTGCTCTCACGGCGGAGCCGGTGACTGTGCGACGGCGCACCATGCTCAATCCACGAACTCGAAGCGATCGACATCGAACAGGCCGCGATCGGTCATTTTCAGGTGCGGGATGACCGGAAGGGCGAGAAATGAGACCTGCAGGAACGGTTCGGGCAGAACGCAGCCGAGCGCTTTTGCGGCATCGCGCAGGATGTGAAGGTCATGCGCCACGTCTTCGAACGGCTTCTGGCTCATCAGTCCGGCAATCGGCAGCGCCAGTTCCGCGGTGACCTTGCCTGCGGCAGCAACGACAAATCCGCCGCCCAGCGCGATCAGCCGGTTGACCGCCACTGCCATATCCGCATCCGAGGCGCCGATCACGGTAATGTTGTGGCTATCGTGCCCGACCGAGGAGGCGATGGCGCCGGTCTTGAGGCCGAACCCGGTGACGAAGCCGCGGCCGATATTGCCGTTGCGGCCGTGCCGCTCGACTACCGCGACCTTGATCACATCGGCATCGAGATCCGGTTGCAGGCCCTTGTCCGTTACCGCGAGCGTCGCGCTTTCGCGGAAAGTGAGGATCAGCCCGGGCTTTACGCCGATGACCGGGGTGGCGTTCTGTCCGGGTTTGGCCGGGGTGACAAAGGTCTCTGCTGTCACCGGCTTGGCCTTCATCGAGGCCAGCCCGACCGGGGCGATGATCTCGCGGGCGGCGAAAAGCGCTGGCGTCACCAGCCGGCCGGCGGTGATCACATCGCTCACGATGCAGGTTTTCATATCGTCGAGCAGGGCAATGTCGGCGCGCCAGCCGGGTGCCAGCAGGCCGCGATCCTTCAGCCCGAAAATCCGCGCGGCCGAGTGCGACGCGGCGCGGTAGACGTGGTGCAGCGGGCGCCCCATGGCGATCAGCCGGCGGATGGAACTGTCGAGGTGCCCCTCCTCGGTGATGTCGAGCGGGTTGCGGTCGTCGGTACAGAGCGCCACGAAGCTGGAGGTGTTCTCGTCGAGGATTTCGGCCAGAGCGTTTAGGTCCTTGGAAACCGAACCCTCGCGGATCAGGATCGCCATGCCCTTGCTCAGCTTTTCGCGGGCCTCGCGCGCCGAGGTCGCCTCGTGGTCGGTGCGAATGCCTGCGGCGAGATAGCCATTTAGCGCCATATCGGTGAGTAGCGGGGCGTGGCCGTCGATATGGCCGTCTTGGAAGGCCAGGAGCTTGGCGATCACCGCCGGGTCAGTCGCGAGGACGCCCGGAAAATTCATGAACTCGGCGAGGCCGATCACCTTGGGGTGGCTCCGGAACGGCAGCAGGTCGGCCATTTCGAGCTGCGCGCCGCTGGTCTCGAACGCGGTCGCCGGCACGCAGGAGGAGAGGTTGACGCGGATATCCATCACCGTGCGTTCGGCGCAAGCGAGGAAATAGCGGATGGCCTCGGCGCCGAGCACGTTGGACATTTCGTGCGGATCGCAAATGGCGGTGGTGACCCCGTGCGGCAACACACAGCGGTCGAATTCGAACGGGGTGACCAGCGAGGACTCGATGTGCAGGTGCGTGTCGATGAAGCCGGGCACGGCGAACCGTCCGCCGCCATCGATCACCCGGTCGCCTTCGTAGTGCGCGTGCGTGCCGACGATCCGGTCTGCGACGATGGCGATGTCGGTCTGTGTCACCGCACCGGTTATCACGTCGAGCAGCCGTACATTCCTCACCACCAGATCGGCGGGGACCGCGCCTGCGCCGGCCTTGATCATGCGGGTCAGAATGTCGGGCGAAATCATCATTGGCGGTCCTGGCATAGATGACTCACGTTCGGGCCTTCGTCCGCTGCGGTCAAGGGCCAGCGGAACTTCGGCGCCAAGCTTGCGTTGATCGGGCTCCATCGAGAAAGGGCGACTCTCATGCGCGTCGAGGAAACCAACAAGACCACTACCGAAGTGCGTCAAGCCGATCACCGCAAGATGAACTTCACGGTTCTGCTACTGTCGCTGGTCGGCATCATCGTGCTGTTCGCATTGGTGTACTTCATTTTCGCAATGCAGCCTCATCCCACCGCACCCTGACGGAATTGCAAATGCAAAGTCTTGTACAGGTCACTCGCGACGCCCTGACCGTCAGTCGGCGGCGCCGCGGCAAGGGCTTCTGTTATTACGATGGCAATGGCGCGCTGGTCTGCGACGCCGAAAGCAAGGCGCGTTATCAGCGCCTGGGCATCCCGCCGGCTTGGCTGGACGTGCGCATCGCGCCCGATCCCAATGCGCACCTGCAGGCCACCGGCCGGGACGAGGCGGGGCGGCTGCAATACATCTATCACCCCGACTGGGAGGAGCGCCGCACCTCGCGCAAGCAAAAGCAGCTGGCGCTGCTGGGCACAGCGCTGCCGCGCGTGCGCCGCCGGGTTTCGCGCGATCTCGACGCCGAGGCCGGGTCGCAGGAACTGGCGCTCGCCATAGCCGTTGCGCTGATCGACCGGACGGCAATGCGGATCGGACGGGAGCGCTATCTCAAGACCAACGGCACGCGCGGCGCGGGGACGCTCTATGCGCGCGACGTGCGGATCGACGGCAAGTCGGCGCGGCTGACGTTTCCGGCCAAGAGCGGCAAGAAGGCCAGCTACGAGCTCTCCGACCGGCGGCTGGTAGATGCGATCGCGCGGATCAAGACGCTCACCGGGCGGCGCCTGCTTGTCCACAAGGACGAGACCGGTGCGATCCGGCCAATCACCGGCGAAATGATCAATGCCTACCTCCGGGCGATCGCC
Organism: Hyphomicrobiales bacterium; assembly: GCA_028290345.1. GTDB lineage: Bacteria > Pseudomonadota > Alphaproteobacteria > Rhizobiales > Devosiaceae > JAQGKB01. The sequence goes on from JAQGKB010000305.1 coordinate 10,372, forward strand.
GATGCCGATGTGACGGCGAAGGATTTTCGCACCCTGCACGCCAGCGCCATGGCTGCCGAAACTCTCGCGGAGCTGCCGCCGGGCCAATCGCAATCGGCGCGCAAGCGCCAGATGGCTGGCGTGACCAAGAAGGTCGCGGAATTCCTGCGCAACACGCCGGCGATCTCGCGCAAGAGCTACATCGCGCCATGCCTGTTCCGCCTGTTCGACGACGGGCAGTTGCAAGTATTGTGGGCTAGTGGCAGCCGCGTGGCGGGCGCCGGTGTGCGGCTGCGGGAAAAGCGGCTCAGCGAAATCCTGTCCGCCATGGGCTGAACGGGGCTAGCCGGCCAGCCGCTCTTCACCGCGGGCTTCGAAGATCGCCTCGAGCGCCGCGGCCGCCACCGGCGCCGAGAGCAGGTAGCCCTGGAACGTATTGCAGCCCATATCGAGCAGCACCGACATCTGTTCGCGGGTCTCGACGCCCTCGGCGGTCACTTCGATGCGCATCGCGTGGGCGAGGCTGATCATGGCCTGAACGATGGCCACGGAAACACTGTCATCGGCCAACTGGCTGACGAAGGCGCGGTCGATCTTGATCTTGTCGACGGCATACTGCTTGAGATAGCCGAGCGAGGAATATCCGGTACCGAAATCGTCGAGCGCAATGCGGATACCGGCGGCGCGGAAGCGGCGCAGTGCCTCGGACGTGACGCGCTCGTCCTCAAGCAGGATGCCTTCGGTGATCTCGAGTTCAAGGTCGCACGGACGCATGCCGGTCGCGGCGAGCAGGTCGAAGACGCGGCCGAAGAATTTCGGATTGCGCAGCTGCGGCGGTGAAATATTGACCGCGATGGTGTGTCCCGGCCAGCGCGCGCCGAGTTCGCACGCCCTGCGCATCACCATATCGCCGAGAATTTCGATGAGCCCGGCCCCTTCGGCCACCGGAATGAACTCGGTGGGGGAGACGTTGCCGAACTTGGGGTGAGTCCAGCGGGCCAGGGCCTCGGCCCCGACGACCTCTCCCGTGTTGCGGCCATAGAGCGGCTGGAACATGACGCTGATCTGGTCGGTGCGGCGCAGCGCCTCGCGCAATTCGGCCTCGATGGTATGGCGGCCCTGCACCAGTTCATCCATGACTTCTTCATAGATGATGGCCCGGTTGCGTCCGCCTGCCTTGGCCTCGTAGAGAGCGATGTCAGCCTTGCGTGTCAGCTCGCTGGCATCCACTTGGCCATCGGGGGCCAACACGATGCCGATGCTGACGCCGACGAAGGCTTCGCTGCCGAAGATCGAAAACGGCTGCGCCAGCGCATCGATGATCCGCTGCGACAGCGCCATTGCCGCGTCGGCGCTGGCGAGATTGCTGCTGATCACGGCAAATTCGTCGCCGCCAAGCCTTGCGATGCGGCCGGCACCGGCGATCGTGCCTTCCAGCCGCTGGCCGACCTGGCGAATCAGGTCATCGCCGGCCTGGTGGCCCAGCGTATCGTTGACCTGCTTGAAACGATCGAGATCGAGCATCAGCAGCGCTACGCTACCTTGGCCGGCTTGGCGGGTCGCAAGTGCATTTTTCAACTCGTTGTCGAATAGCGAGCGGTTTGGCAGGCCGGTCAGCATGTCGTGCGATGCCTGATGCTCCGCCTGACGGCGACCGCTTTCGAGCGCCGTGGACGAGCGCCAGAGCCGGTCAAGCAGCAGGAAGATCAGCAGCCCTGCCACCAGCCCACCCGCTGCTATCGCCGGTACCATATTGTTCAGTATCCGCCCGCCAGGCCGCGTCGGCTTCCACTCGAAGAAGGTGACGAAGCGTCCCTCGGCGTTGAACAATGGATAAAAAGCGTGGTCGGACGAATTCAGGGCGGCACCGCTGAAGCCGGCGCCCTCCAGCATGTACTTCTGGCCGAGCGTCAAGGCGAAGCGGTTGGTCAGAAAAATTACGCTGACGTGGAGGAAGGGAGTGTCGGCCTTGCCGATGCCGCGGCTGCGCGAAACAATCGGCATGACGCCGACAATGGCGGGATAGCCATTGAGCAAGGTCAGGTCGGCAATGCGCGGTACTGCATTGGGGTTGCCGCTGCCCTGATAGGGCGCCCCCCATCCATCCTTGAGCTTGCTGCGGAGCTGGGCGACCAATGGCGCTACGGTGGACCTCTCGCCGTCAAAGAGCGCAATCGACGAGGCGGCGCCACCGTTCATCATGTAGACCGGTTGATCCTGCTCATCGAGAATGATCACCTGATCATGACCGAAGTAGTCGAACATCCAGCGGCCAAGATTGTCATTCACCCACTTGCGGTCGGAATGCAGCTTGGAACTGATAATCGTATCGTCCCAGATGGTCACACTTTCCTGATCGTGGCCGATCTCTTGCAGCTTGCTAGCAAAGATCTGACTGACGATGGAGGTCTGCCTGCTCAGGGCCAAGGCATCGATGTCGCGCGTGGACCAGATGATGAAGGCGGCCACTGCGAGCACTGTCACGACCAGCGCCACGACCACCGGTGCAATTAATGCACCCGTGGATGGCCATCGCCTGATGCTTTGTGCAGTCCGCATAATTCTTCCCGCCAGGGTCTCATGTTTCCACTAACCCGCGCACACTTGCGGACAGGTTACCGAACCGCACGTTCCGCATTCAATTCAGGTGCTTTCCTTGAACAGCACTTCTCGATCCTGGGTAAAGTTGGCCAGTAGCGGAATTGCCGCACCGCCCATGGCGCGGGCCGCATTGCCGATCGAGCCCTCGATCAGCCGGAACGGGGTCAGGCCCTGCAAGTTGGTACGGGTCAGGACCGCGCGCGTGGCGTCGATAATGCGGCTCCGCACCTCCTTGGGGAAGGCGCCGTCGATGATGACCGTCTGGACGTCGATAACCGCAACCGCGGCGACGATCGAGAGGGCCAGGCTCTCGGCCACCTCCTCCACCCATTCGTCGAGGGCCGGTCCGAAATCGCTGCCCCAGTCGTCCGGGGATTGCCAGAGCATGTCGGCATTGCGCCCCTGCGCCACGAGCTTGCGTTCGAGCACGTAAATGGAGGCGACGTTCATCAATTGCGGGGCGCGGCCGAGAATGCGGCCCTGTGCGTCGGGCGACGGCATGGAGCCGAGCGCACCGGCGTTCTGGCTGCGGCCGGGAAAAAGGTGGCCGTCAAGCACCAGCCCGCCGCCGATGAATGAGCCGATGAACACATAAAGGTAGTCGATGTGTTCGGCGCCGCGCCCGAACATCAGTTCAGCCGCACAAGCGGCAGTAATGTCGTTGGAAAAATACACAGGCCACGGAAAATTCCGCGACAAATCGGATCGGATATCGACAGTCCGCCAGGCATCAATATCGTCCTTGGGGGCGCCGATCTCCTCATGCCAGGTCCACATCTCGTATGGCGCCGCGATGCCAAGGCCGGAGATGCGCTCGATCCATTCCGGAGCGAGGCCGTCGAGGAGTTCTGCAACGCCGGCGCGGGCGAAGTTGCGCACGCCCTCGGGGGTCGGGAACGGGTAGATCTTGTGCAGCAGCTTCAACACCTCTCCGGTGAAGCTGATGAGATAAAGATCGACGCTGCGGCGGCCGATCTTCAGCCCGAAGGAGAATGCCCCGTGCGGATTGAGCGAATAGGGCACCGAGGGTTGACCGATGCGGCCCCGCTGCGGCTCGCCCTTGAGCAGCAGGCCGTCGTCGGTCAGTTGGTTGGTGATGATCGATATGGTTTGCGGGGACAGCCCGGTCATGCGGGCGACATCGGCCTTGGGGAGGCTGCCGGCGCGGCGGATCAGCGACAGCACCAGGCGTTCGTTGTAGAGGCGCACGCCGATCTGGTTGGTGCCGCGACTGAGGCCGTTATGTGCCGCCGACTTTCGCCGTGCGGCCGTTGCGGTTGCCAAGGCCTTGTCTCCGTTAATCTTT
>JAQGKB010000003.1 GCA_028290345.1 Hyphomicrobiales bacterium
CGTGGAGGATAGCTGTCACGCTGACAGCCGCTAAGATGGCCTGCGCAATAGCGAGGCTACACAGTGGTTGATGACCCTGCAGCGCTACCGGCTGCTCGGCAGAGTTACACGCAAATCCTCAAGTCGACGACGCTGGTGGGCTTCTCGAGCGTGGTCAGCATTGCGTTCACGATCGTGCGGCTCAAGGTGTTGGCGGTGCTGCTTGGACCGGCCGGCGTGGGGCTGTTCGGCCTTTACAACCTGATAGCGGACTTTTCAACAAATCTGGCCGGCGTGGGCGTCCAGTCCAGCGGCGTTCGACAAATCGCCGAGGCAGTGGGCTCGGGCGACGCGCAACGGATTGCGCGGACAGCAACCGTGCTGAAGCGGGTGTCGATCGGGCTCGGATTGATCGGCGCCGTCCTGCTTGCGGCGCTTTCCGTGCCGGTTACCAACCTCACCTTTGGCACCAGCCAGCACGCCCTCGGGGTTGCGCTACTGGGCATCGCGATATTCCTGCGCCTCGCGGCCGGGGCGCAATCGGCGCTGATCCAGGGGACGCGCCGCATCGCCGATCTCACCCGGATGACCATCTACAGCGCACTGTTCAGCACCGTGGTTTCCGTTCCCTTCGTCTATTTCTTTGGCGAAAACGGCATCGTGCCGTCGCTGATCGCTATGGCGCTGCTGTCAACGCTGATGACGCTTTGGTACGGCCGCAAGATCCCGCTGCAACCCGCCGTAGTGAGCCTCCTGCAGTTGCGCCAGGAAACGGCGGCGCTGCTCAAGCTCGGCTTCGCGTTCATGGCTGGCGGCCTGCTGACGGTGGGCGCCGCCTACGCCATCCGCATCATCATCCTGCAGCGAGCCGGCGTCGAGGCGGCGGGGCTTTATCAATCGGCATGGGCCATAGGCGGGCTCTACGCCGGTTTCATCCTGCAGGCGATGGGCACCGATTTCTATCCTCGGCTGACCGCCGCGGCCGGCGACGACGCCGAGTGCAATCGCCTCGTCAACGAGCAGGCGCAGATCAGCATCCTGCTCGCCGGGCCCGGGGTGATCGCGACAATGACCTTTGCGCCGCTGGTCATCATCCTGTTCTATTCGGCGGAATTTCAGCCGGCGGTGACGTTGCTGCGCTGGATTTGTCTCGGCATGCTGCTGCGGATCGTGGCCTGGCCGATCGGGTTCATCGTGCTGGCGAAAGGCGCGCAACAGATCTTTTTCTGGAGCGAGGTGGCCGCGGCAGTGGTCAATGTCGGCCTGGCGTGGCTGCTGCTGCCCCTGCTCGGGCTCAATGGCGCCGGCGTGGCGTTCCTCGGGCTCTACATCTGGCACGGCGTGCTGATGTACGTGCTGGTGCGGCGGCTCAGCGGCTTCCGCTACTCCGCCGCCAATTTGCGGTTGGGACTGGTTTTCCTGCCGGCGGGGGGGATCGTCTTTGCGGCGGTGTCGCTGCTGCCGTTCTGGCCGGCAACCGCCATCGGTACGGTGGCCGCGGCGATTGCGAGCCTTTAGTCGCTCGTCGAGCTGATCAGGCTGCTGCCGCTGCAGTCGTTCCCGGGGTTCATCCAGCCCTGGGCCGCACGCATCGCGTTCGCGGCGCGGGTCCGACACGGCACGGAATGAACGGCCGGTTCTAGAGCCTGATCCATTCCGATGACATCGGAATGGGGCTCTACTCTTTTGTTGGAGCATGATCTTTTCCGAAAACCGGCGGCCACTTTTCGGGATCATGCCTAGTGGAGAGCTGGCCTCCCGGCCGCAAGAACATCCCTGAGCGACTGTGCGATCAGGGACACCTCGTCGGCCCCCATCTGCGCGAACAGCGGCAGCATGATGGTGCCGGATTGCGCGGCTTCCGAGCGGCGGAGATCGCCGGCGATCCGGTGCGAACCGGGTGCGGCGTAGGCCGCTTCGAGGTGGGCGTTCATCACGCCGCGGCGGGTGGAGATGCCGCGATCGAGCAAAGCCTGCATGATCTCGCGCTGGTCGACGCCTGGAGGCAGCGCGACGCAGTAACTTTGCCAATTGCTGCGCGCCCATTCCGGCTCGGCGGGGGGCCGCAGGCCGGGGATATTGGCGAGATACTCGGCGTAGGCGCGTGCCAGCTGGCGGCGCGCGGCGATGATTTCGGGAAGGCGCTTCAGTTGCTCGCGCCCGATCGCTGCCTGCAGGTCGGTCATCCGGTAGTTGAAGCCCAGCTCCGGATAGTCCTCGAAGATCACCTGTTTCGAACCGTGCCGCACCGTGTCAGGCACGCTCATACCGTGCTGGCGCCAGAGCCGGAACTTGGCGTCGTATTCGGGGCTGGCCGTGGTCAGCATGCCGCCGTCGCCGGTGGTCACGACCTTGCGCGGATGGAACGAGAAGCAGGCAATGTCGCCATGCGGCTTGCCGAGCTTTTCCCACGTTCCATCCCAGAGGATCTCACTGCCGGTGGCGCAGGCGGCGTCCTCGATAAGCGGAATGCCATGACTGCTCGAAAGCTGGGCGATGCGGTGCAGGTCGCAAGGCATGCCGAGCTGGTGTACACAAAGGATCGCCTTGGTGCGCCCCGTTATCGCGCCCTCGATCAGGTCCGGATCGATGTTGAAGCCGTTCGGCTCGATATCAACGAACACCGGAACCGCGCCGCAGTAGCGGATGACGTTCGCGGTGGCGACGAACGAGTGGCTGACGGTGACGACTTCGTCACCCGGCCCTACCCCCACCGCCAGCAGCGCCAGATGCAGCGCCGTCGTGCAATTGGAGACCGCACAGGCATGGGGCGCACCGACGTATTCGGCAAACTCCTCTTCGAAGGCGGCGACTTCCGGCCCCTGCGTCACCCAACCTGAGAGCACCACCCGGCGGACGGCATCGACCTCGCGCTCGCCGAGCACGGGCTTCGCAATCGGAATGTTGTGGGTTGCCTCGCTCATGCTGCGGCACCCGAAGCAGAACTGGTTTCGTTGCGCCACCATTGCACCAGGTCGCGCAGGCCGCCTTCCAACGACACTTCGGCATTGAAGCCCAGCATCTCCCGGGCCTTGCGGGTATCGGCCTGGCGCCGCGTCACGGGATTGACCTTGCGCGCCGGCTCGTGGTGCGGTTCGAGGGACGAGCCCATGACTTGCGACAGCTTTTGGGCAAGCTCGTGCAGGCTGATCTCGGTCCCGGTGCCCACATTGAACACCTCGTCCGATACGCTCGATTTCGCCGCCAGCAGGTTGGCCCGGGCGATATCGTGGACATGCACCAGATCCATGGTCTGGCTGCCGTCGCCGTAAATCACCGGCGGCAGGCCGGCAGCGATGCGCTCCATCCAGCGAATGAGCACTTCGGTATAGACGCCGTAGACATCCATCCGCGGCCCGTAGACGTTGAAATAGCGCAACGCGACATATTGCAGCCCGTACATCTCGTTGAAGCTGCGCAGCAGGCCCTCGTTGAAGGTTTTCGTGGCGCCATAGAGCGTGCGGTTGTTGTAGGGGTGGTGGGTTTCCTTCGTCGGGAACTCCTCCGCCAGCCCGAGGACGGATGCCGACGACGCGGCGACGACCTTCGATACCCCGGCATTCACCGCCGATTCGAGCACGTTGAAGGTGCCGTTCGACATCACGTCCACCGCCAGGCGCGGTTCTTCGGCGCACTGCGTGATCCGGATAGCGGCTTGAT
>JAQGKB010000008.1 GCA_028290345.1 Hyphomicrobiales bacterium
CGCAGACGACTCCTTGACTCCGTAGCGGCACAAACAATAGCATAAGATATTGAACTGCAAAAGTTCATATTTGGATAGGCTGAGAATAACTCGGCTATCCAGGGGGCTACGGAGGAATGCGCCGACAACTGATGCAGATGGCGGACGACAGTTTGCGGTTCCAGGCGATCGCGCGCTGCACGCCGGCCGGAACGCCCAAGAGTTTGCGATCAGCGGCAGACTGGTCGCTGAGCGCGGGCGTGCCGATGGTGGTTCCGGATCCAACCGGAATTGCCTTCTCCTCCCGGTCGGCACGCCCTTTTGCTTTCGTTCCCACGGGATACTGTTGAGGCTCGCAACCCGGTTGTCGGGTGAGGAAAGAGATTGAAATGAAGATCACGGGGCTGAAAACCTTCGTCGCCAACGTCTCGCGGACCAATTTCGTGTTCGTGAAGCTCTATACCGATGATGGCATTGATGGGGTGGGCGAGGCGACGCTCGAGTGGAAGACTATGACGGTGGTTTCCGCGCTTGAAGAACTCGAGCGGGTCCTGATCGGCAAGGACCCGTTCCAGGTCGATCATCTGATCGAGACCATGCATCGCGACAGCTACTGGCGGACCGGCGCGGTGTTTCGCACCGCGCTTGGCGGCATCGAGGCGGCGCTGCTGGACATCAAGGGCAAGGCGTTGGGCGTGCCGGTGTTTGAACTGCTTGGCGGGAAATATCGCGACCGGGTGGCCTGCTACGCCAACCACTGGTTCTTCGGCGCGGTGACGCCCGAACAGTACGCGACCAATGCCCGCAACGCGGTGGCCATGGGCTACAACGCGCTGAAATGGGACCCTTTCGATGTTGCCGACCTGGAGATGGATCGCGGCCAGCGCCGGAAAACCATCGAGATCGTCGAGGCGGTGCGCGCGGCGGTAGGGCCGGATGTTGACCTGATGCTCGATGTGCACGGCCGGCTCAACGTGCCGACCGCCATCGCCATGTGCCGCGAGCTGGCGCCGTTCGACCTGCGCTGGATCGAAGAGCCGACGCCCCCCGAGAGCATCGATGCGCTGGCCGACGTGCGGGCGAATTCGCCGGTGCCGATCGCGGCGGGCGAGCGCTGGTTCGAGCCGGGCAAATTCCTCGAGGCAATCAACAAGAAAGCCGTCGACATTCTGCAGCCGGACGTCTCGCATTGCGGCGGCATGGGCGAAACCAAGCGGATCGCCCATATGGCGCACATCCAGTATCTGCCGATCGCGCCGCACAACCCGGTCGGGCCGGTGATGAACGCGATGACGCTGCATGCTTCGCTGGCCATCCCGAATTTCTCCGTGTTCGAAACGGTCTCGGTGGACGTGCCGTGGCGCAAGGAACTGGTGCGCGAGACGCTGGAGTTCGAAAACGGCTCCATTCTCGCGCCGACCGCACCGGGACTCGGTGTCGAACTGATCGAAGAAGCCTGCGCCAAATTCCCCTACGAAGCGACCAATGTGCCGTTGTTCGATGGCTCGATGAACACTGGTGGCGTCGCGTCAGGCGTCGCGGTGATGAAGGGTTCCGAGCACTAGAACTCAATGATGCGATGAACCGCTCGCGCTAATTGACACGAGCGGCACATTGCCGCATTGTCTGCGAAATGAATTGGCCTAGTTCAAATATGAACTAAATGATGCCGACAGCGGGCAGGTAGGGGAGAGTGGGATGAGAGTCGGGCTGACGTTGGCCAATGACAAGCTGAGCGAAGACGGCGCGAAATTCGCGTCGCAGCTCGGCGTGACCGACGTCGTCATTCATCTCGTCAACTATACCAACGCCGCCGATGCCTCGGCCTACACGCAACGCGGCGAAGTCGGCCCGATCCTCGGCGACGTGAGCAATGAGGCGCTGTGGTCGTTCGAGCGGATGAGCGATGCGGTCAGGATGCTCGCCGGCCATGGCATCAAGGTCGCAGCCCTCGAAAACTTCTCGCCGAAATTCTGGTCCGACGTGTTGCTCGATGGGCCGAACAAGCGCGCGCAGATGGAGGATCTGAAGCGCCTGGTGCGCGATGCGGGGCGCGCCGGCATTCCGGCCATCGGCTACAATTTTTCGCTGGCCGGCGTGTGGGGCTGGCAGCGCAAGCCGATCGCCCGCGGCGGCGCCATGACTGTCGAATTCGACATGGCGAATTTTCGCCACGACGAGCCGATCCCGGATGGAATGGTGTGGAACATGCGCTACCGGTCCGAAGTGCCGGGTGCCGCGCCAATCACTATCAGCCACGACGAACTCTGGCAGCGGCTGGAGTGGTTCCTGAAGGAGCTGGTGCCCGTTGCCGAAGAGGCGGGCGTGAAGCTCGCCGCGCATCCGGACGATCCGCCGGTCGATATGCTGCGCGGCACGGCACGGCTGGTCAAGTCGCACGAAAAATACGATGGGCTACGCGGCCTGGTGCCCAGCGCTTCGAACGCACTGGAATTCTGCATCGGGTCGCTGCAGGAAATGCCGGGCGGCGATATTTACGATACGACGCGCCATTTCGCCCGCGAAAAAGCCATTGCCTACGTGCATTTCCGCAATGTGCGCGGCAAGGTGCCGAAGTACAGCGAAACGTTCGTCGACGACGGCGATATCGACATGACCGAGATCGTGCGCATCCTGCGCGATGAAAATTATGACGGCCTTATGGTGCCGGACCATGTGCCGGACCTGCATGGGCCATCGCCCTGGCACACGGGCAATGCCTATACTGTCGGATACATGCGGGCATTGATCCAGAACGCCGATACACTTGGCCCCTCCTGGTCGGCGATGTCGCCGCGCCCGGAGCGCAAGGAACACGCTGTTTGATTGCAGCGAGGTGAAGACCGGCGGTCATTCGCTGGATAATTCGCGGTTTGAGACCGCACTCAGGAGGAACAGATGCAATTTCTACGAACGACAGTACTGTTAGGCGCCACTGTCTCAACGTTAACATTGATGGCCGGTACCGCCTTTGCCGGTGATGTGTCTTGGTGGACGCCCAATTGGGGTGCGGACCGCGCCAAGCAACTGGTCGCCAAATTCGAAGCGGCCAATCCGGACATCAAGATCCATATGGAAGTCACGACCTCGGACGGCCTGCCGCAGCGGGTGCTGACCGCCCTGCAGTCGGGCGCTGCGCCGGATATCATCGAAGTGCAGCACGGCTGGGTGAACGGCTACGCGCAGGCCGACCTGATCCAGCCGCTCGACGACACCATCCAGAACAAGGAAGACTACGTCAAAGGCGCGCTGGACTATGTGACCTGGGACAGCAAGCTCTGGGGCATTCCGTACCGGATCGAGACCCACGCGATCATCTACAACCTGGACGAGTTCAAGGCCGCCGGACTTGATCCCGCCAAGGCGCCGCAGACCTGGACGGAGTTCATGGCCGCCGCAGCAAAGCTCACCAAGCCGGGCCAATTCGGTTTCGCCATCACCGGTGGCGGCGAAATGGGCAACACCATCTTCCGCGCCTTGCCATTCATCTGGATGAATGGCGGCGACATCATCA